>JAKLJF010000091.1:0-11512 GCA_023151335.1 Thermoanaerobaculia bacterium
TTTTAATGGAGATAAAATAACTGATGTTTTTGTAACCGAGGCAGATATGAATTAGAGCAAAGTGAGTGCCGTTTCTGATCGTTGGAGTGCTGCATGCCTTTTACCGTACTGACACCCGGGATTTCTATTCAATAACCGGCAAAAACTTTATGCTATACACGGGGCAGGTCGTAAAGATCTGCCCCGTTTTTTGGTTTCGTCCGGGAAAGATATTCCTCTTTCGGTACAAGGCTGGAATTACGTTTACGAAACTTTCAAAGTTTCGTAAACGTTGCGCAGGCTAATGGTGAAAACTTGACGGCGCGCGGTTTAACTTTGCCCCATAGAACGAAAATTCATCAGTATGATCGAACCCGCCTTCGTGGAAGCGTTGCGGGCAAACACGCCGGACAAGGGTGCGTAGATATGGATAATTTAAAAAAACAAACCACTGCGCCCGATGCCGTAACCGCGCAGGCGCCAGGGCGCATCAACCTCATCGGCGAGCATACCGACTACAACGACGGCTTCGTGCTGCCCGCCGCCATCGACCGCAAAATGACCGTGCGGGCCCGCCGCAACGGCACGCCGTCGGCAGTTCATCTGACCGACATCCGGCAACAGCAGTCCTTTTCATTCGACCTTCGCGATTTTTCGCCCCTGGAAAAAGGCTGGCAGAACTACGTCATGGGCGTGGTCAGCGAACTGCAAAAACTGGGCGGCGCCATCGGCGGTTTCGACGCGGCGTTCGAGGGCAATGTGCCTGTCGGCAGCGGCATGAGCTCGTCGGCAGCGCTGGAATGCAGCTTCGCTACTGCCCTGAACGAATTGTTCGCGCTTGGTTTCGACAAACGCCAACTCATCGAGGCTTCGCAACGGGCGGAGCACCACTTCGTCGGTATCAAGTGTGGTATCATGGACCAGTTCGCCAGCGTGATGGGCAGGAAAGACCACGTGATCCTGCTGGATTGCCGCGACCTCGGGTTTCAGTATTTTCCGCTCGAATTGGGCGCTTACCAACTGCTGCTGCTGAATACCAACGTTTCCCACGCCCTCGCTTCCTCGGAGTACAACACCCGCCGGGCGGAATGCGCGGAAGGGGTGTCCGTTTTGCAACAGGAACACCCCGGCATCCGGAACCTGCGGGATGCGAGCCTGGAGCAGGTAGCGGCCGGCCAGGAAAAAATGCCGGAACATATTTTCCGCCGGTGCCGCCACGTGGTTTCCGAAAACCGGCGGGTGCTGGACGCCGCGACAGCCTTACAGGCCGGCGACTTCAAAACGCTGGGCAAACTGATGTGCCAATCGCACTTTAGTTTGCAAAACGACTACGAGGTGAGCTGCCCGGAACTCGATTTCCTGGTACAGCAAACCCTCGACAAAGAATACATCCCGGGCAGCCGGATGATGGGCGGCGGATTTGGCGGCTGCACGATCAGCATCATTGAAAAAAGCAGGGTCGCGGAATTTGTGGAACAGGTTTCCAAAATCTATCGCCACCGCTTCGGTATCGACCTGACACCCATTGAAGTCGCCATCGGCGACGGCGCCGCGGTTATCCGGTGATCCATTCAAAACGAAAACAGATGCTCCATTTTTCGAACGACCCGCACTGCCGCTACAACATCCTCACGGGTGAATGGGTGCTCGTGTCGCCCCATCGCACCAAACGCCCCTGGCAGGGTAAAACGGAAAAAACAACCGGTGAAAAGCCGCCGTCGTATGACCCCGGTTGTTATTTGTGTCCCGGTAACATCCGCGCGGGCGGCCATCAGAATCCAAACTATACCGATACCTTTGTTTTTACCAACGATTTTGCGGCCCTCCTGCCGGACAGCAGCAGCAGCCGTTTTGAAAAAGGACTGCTCCGGGCAAAAGGCGAGCGCGGTATTTGCCGAGTGATCTGTTTTTCTCCCGATCATGCGCTGACCATTCCGGACATGGACGTGCCCGATATTGAAAAAGTAGTGGAACGCTGGCAGCAGGAATACCTCGAACTCGGCAGTTTGGACTTCATCCACCACGTCCAGATCTTTGAGAATAAAGGCGCCATCATGGGCTGCAGCAACCCGCACCCGCACGGACAGATCTGGGCCCAAAGCTCCATACCCGGAGAGGTTTTAAAAAAGACGGCCCGGCAATTACACCATTGGAACCATACCGGCCGCAGCCTGCTGCTCGACTACCTCGAACAGGAACTGTCCGAAACAGAAAGACTGATCTGTCAGAACAGCGATTTTGTAGCGCTGGTGCCCTTTTGGGCCGTGTGGCCTTTCGAAGCACTGATCCTCCCGAGGCGGCATTTTCAGCACATCGGCCAGATGACGCCAAAAGAGAAACATGCCTTTGCCGCCATCCTCAAGGACCTGACCCAACGGTACGACCAATTGTTCGATACCTCCTTTCCGTACTCCTCCGGTATCCACCAAAGCCCCACCGACGGGCTGGAATATCCGGAATGGCATTTCCACATGGCTTTTTATCCGCCCCTGCTCCGATCAGCCACCGTCAAAAAATTCATGGTGGGGTATGAGATGTTTGCCAATCCGCAGCGGGATATTACGGCGGAAATGGCGGCGGCAAGATTGCGGGAGATAAAGGGTTGAACATGCTTATTTCAAATTATTTGATCAAATCCAGGTGGTGTAAAAGTGCCGGATAGTAAGCATCGCCCACGCCAAGAAATTTCTCTGTGCCATTGCAATCAATAAATACGCCCCGGTCGGACCGGTCTACCCGCATGATGCGGTTGAGGTTGACGGCTGTATCGCGGCTGATGCGCATGATGTATGGTGGCATATGCTCCAGCAATTGGTTGAGCGTTTGGTTGAGCCGGATAGTTTGCCTGTCTGAAACCACATAAACGGCCCCTCCACCTGCCACTTCCAGCCAACGGATCGCGTCGAAATCGATGCGGATGTCCTGGTCGGCATTCCGGACGAAAAGATAGGACCGCGCCGGATTCGTAAGCGGGGGCTGTGGTAAACTGGCGGCAAAGCGGCTGGTGGCAGCACAAAGGGCGTCTATACAATCGCGAATTTTGTTTTGCCATTCTTCTATAAAAGGTTTGGTCAGGTAACGCACCACTTCTCCGTGCCATTGATTGATAAACGGGATGGCGTGCTCGTCGTCGCCGGTAATGATCACGATGGCCGGGATTGGTACGCGGTTGGCCCGTAGCCGGTTCAGCAGGTCGAAAGCAGAACCGCCGATGAGTTTGACATCCAGGAACAGGGCGTCCGGACGTTCGCGGTTAAGGAGATGAAAGGCGCTGTCCACACTGGCGGCTTCACCGATGATTTCCACTTCCGGAAATTCGCGCAGGCGGTCGCATAACCAGCGGCGCATTTGATCTTCATCTTCTATTACGGCGCAGCGCAACAATTCGGGTTCCGAATTCATACACAAAGTTTTTAGGTATCCGTATTCTTACCCGTGTACCGAATACACTACCGTCGGTCAGGGTAAAAATACCATCCTCATAAATTGTATTGATCTTGCGGGTATTGTTTCGATTGAAAATCTCCTGCAGTTCGCCGAGCATGCGCGTGCCCTGTTTGGTCCCCAGTGAGCCCATTTGCCGGGCCGCGTGCCGTCCTATGCCATTGTCTTCGATCAGGCAATACAGATAATCGGGATCATCCGTCAATTCCACGCGCAGCCAACCTCCTGCTTCCTGGTTCCGGATGCCGTGTTCCACGGCATTTTCACAATGGATCAGTACCTGCATAAGCGGCACCACGGTATGGCCAACCTGCTCAATGGTGGCCTGGTCGGGTAGTTCATACGTCAGTTTATCGCCGAAGCGCTCTTTTTGGATCAGTAAATAGTTGCTGACCAGCGACATTTCTTCCGATAACAGATGATAGGGCCTGGCCATGCGGCTTTGTTTGAAAACAATCCGTATGTTCTCAGCCAGCCGGGAGATGATGCGCACGGCCAAAGGATTTTCGAAAGTATGGATTTGCAGTATCTGTAAGGTATTGTTGATAAAATGCGGGTTGAGCTGGTTGGCAATCACCTGGGCTTGCAAACTGCTTTTTTCCACTTTTTGCCGGGCCAGGCGCAATTCCTGCCGATACCGGTAAAACCCGAAAGCAGTCAGTATTCCAAGTATAAATATCAGGATGACCGGCCAGAACCAGGGTTGTTCACCCATAAAATACGGAATGGTAAATTCTATCCGTTTAACACCGGAGGGAATACCGTTGTAAAAGGCCGCCACGTCGAGGCGGTACCGGCCCGGCGCCAGCGCATTAAATTCCAGCGTGTTTCGGTCGCGCAACACCTGAAAGCCGGTATCCGCGTTCAGCCGGTAGCCGTACCAATCGGCCTGCACAGGCAGGGCATCCTGCTGCGCCGAAAGGTAAACAACCAGATTGCGTTCGGCTGGCCTTACCCGGTAATCCGCTGCGCCTGAATAGCATCTGCCTCCGGCGTTCAAACTGTCGATGTTGCATTGTACTGCCGCGGGTGGCAAGTGTAAAAGCCGGGTATCGACGCGATAGGCGCCATCGTCGGTGGCAAACCATATCCGGCCTTGCCGGTCCAGCATGGCACTGTTTTGTTCCACATCATGTCCCGAATATCCTTTAGCGGCATTAAAGGAGAAAATAACCGGGTGCTGCATTCCGCTATCGGTGTAAAAGGAGGGTAAGTCCAACAGATGGAAACCTGATTTATTCCCCACAAACAACAAATCGCCTGGCACGGGCAATAGCGTGTTGATCTGAGAAGTGCCTAATTGTTCGGCGCCCACGGATATCAGCCGGTGGCGCAGCGCCAGGCTGTCCAGGGCGAAAGGTTCCCGGTTATCCAGAAAATACAGCCCTTTGTTGGTGCCGAACCACAAGTTGCCGCGATGATCCATGCAAGCGCTCATAGCGCCGGGGTCCCTGAGACGGTCCTCGATCAGAAAATTGCTCGCCCTGCCGTTTGCCGGGTCGTAGCAGGCAATTCCCTGAGAAGGGCGGCCCATCCAGAAACGGCCATGGCGATCGCGGAGGGCCGTCAGCACATTCACTAATTTCAGCCCCTGGGCGACTCCAATGATCGTCCAGTTTTGGGGTTTATACCAGTCGGGGCCCCGGGCTATGCCCAATCTGAACCCCGCCAATCCGAGGACCACAGTACCTTCGTCGAGACGCCGGATATGAAAACCGATTTCTTTGGGGGCCACACATGCTGCCTGCTGTCCGCCATCGAACCGGTAAAGGCCCGGAACATCCATTTCCGTCCAAAAATACATCCGGCCATCCTGGTCGCGGTAGCTGCCGGGGAGAAAACGGTTCAGGCCAATTTCAGGTTTTCGGCCGATATGCCGGCCGTCGAAATACCCCAAACCATCTGTATACGAGCCGAACCATATCCGTCCCTTTGCGTCCTCGCAAATGGTATGCAGGTCGGCCGGCATTTGCGGATTTTCTTCCGGCTTGCATTGCAGGACTGCCGGAAACAGGCGGATCAGGCCGTTGCGGGTAGGAATCCAGTAGGAACCGTCGTGACCGCGGGCACAGACGGTAAAGTCGGCGCTTTGTCCCCTGAAACGCAGCGACACCCCCTGTGGGAATACAGGATTGAAGACGATCAGTTCGGATTCGAAACGACCTGTCTGACGGGTGAGCAATAACTGCGGCCCAACAGCCAGTTGTTTGCCGTCGGTTTGGTCCGGAAGGTCGGGAAATGGCTTACAGGATTTCCATTTGTTGGTATGGGGCGGCAACCGGTAAAGCCCCGAAGCATCTCCGCATAAAACATCGCCATCGGGCAGGCCATGTATACTCCAATATTGCGGCAGGGTTTTGCCGGGAAACTTCGCCGTCAGCAGGGTCAGTTTTTCTCCGGGCGACCAGGCATAAAGCAAACCCTGTGCGCCCGATTTATTCCGGATATACAGCAGCAAACGACGGCTGAAAACATCCGTACGGACGCTGACGTCGTATTGGGGAGTGTAACAGATCGCCGGCAGATTCAGATGACAGGCCGGTTCGAAGGCGGCAGTCCGCTCATCGTATCTCCAAACTTCACCATTCGTTCGGATCAGGATTTTTTCATCATTCCAGGGAAGATAAATTAAACTGCCATGGACCGGAAATTGCCGTTCTATCCGGTCGGCCTGTATGATAGTTATATAGTCCTTTTTTGCGTCGTGGAGATCATTGCAGTAAATCCAGATACGGCCCTCCCGGTCTCTGAACGGTACGGATTGAGCGGCGGTCAGCCGGCCCTGATCGACAGGAAAATGCTTAAAGGCCACGCCGTCGAACCTGGAAAGTCCGGAAGCGCTGCTCACCCAAATGCGATTTTTCCGGTCGGCCAGGCAATAACTGTACAATTCGCCTGACATCAACCCATCCATGGTAGTGTAGGTACGGGAAGCATACACCTGGCCCGCGAGGGCGGGTAATTTGACGGCAAAAGCCAGCAAAACCGCTAACAATTGTTTTATCATATCGTAAACCGTTCAAATGTCGGACAAATCAGGTAGAACTCCGCAAGGCCCGTATGAAAAGGCGCCATAGGTTCATAAAAGGGGTATTTGAAAGATTGATTACCACAGACAGGAGGTTGGTGGCGTCAGGGCGGGTATTAATGATCAGGCATAGCAGAATAAGAATAAGATGAGTGACTTTTGTAAGTAAGCCGTAAGCCCAGTCCAAGTCCTTACGAATCGCTGAATGTTAAATCCACATCTTATGATCCGCCCAACTAAATTACCCTTCCCGGCTCTTTTTTGCCTGCTGAACATCTGCACGGTTGTCTGCCAATCCCGCATATATGTGCGGCAGGATGCCATGGGCGCTCAAAGCGGGCAAAATTGGCCGGACGCCTATTCCAATTTGCAGGATGCATTGCATGTCGCCGCAGATGGCGATACGGTTTGGGTGGCCCAAGGCAGTTATTTACCTACAGCAGATATCGACCGCACTGTTTCTTTTGTAATTCCACGCGGAATAGTGTTGCTGGGCGGTTTTGCCGGCGTGGAAAATTCTGCACCGGAGCGCAATTGGGAGATACATCCAACGATTCTGAGCGGGGATATCGGCATACCTGATGATACTTCTGACAACTCACACCACATCCTGAAGGTGCTGGAGGCCAACTCCGGTACCACTATTGACGGTTTTATATTTAGGTATGGCGCCAGTACCGATGAAAGCGGATCGGCCCTGCAAATGAACAATAGCCTGCCCGGCGCCCCGGCCCGTTTAGCTGTGCGCAACTGCCTGTTTCAATATAACCACAATGGAGCGGTTTATATCCGCGGGAACGCAGGTTCCCTGGGAAATACCTTGCCTGTATTTGAAAATTGTATCTTCAGAAACAACGACGGCCTCGTGTTCAGGAGCGAGCGTGACCTGTCGCTCTTCAATTGCCGTTTCATCAAAAACAGCAACTTGCCGCTGTATGCCGGATATTTACAAAATCCATTGGATATAAATTCGCCCTGGTCCGGAAGTCCGCATGTCGAGGTTTATAATTGCATTTTCGCTTTCAACCAAACCATGCTTCCGGCCTCGGCAGCCTGGATATGCAATGGCACGGCGAACTTTACCAACTGCTTGTTTTATGAAAATCAGGGCAATTCTATTCGCCCGCAGAAAAGCAAAGTTAACCTGTATAATTCTATCCTCTGGAATTCCGGCGTCTTCAATGATATTGGCATTGGCTACCCAAGTATAGAATCCGGCAACCTGTATAATTCCCTGATCAAATACTACAACACCCAATATCCGGCAGGGGCACTGGTGAACTGCATATACGGCACCTCAACTACCGCTTACAGTGGCTACTATGGTTGTTGTTTGGGCTGTCTGTCCGGTGGAAACGGAGTTCTTGTGCCTTTTGAAGGGTTCGACCCGGTTTTCATTGACGCGGCCAACGAAGATTTCCGTCTCGACGATTGTTCCGCCGCCATCGATGCCGGGAACAACGCCTATATCAATGGCCTGGTGAAAGACCTTGCCGGCGATGCCAGGATACAAAATGGCGCCATAGATATAGGCCCTTTTGAATTCGCTAAACCGGTTCGCGATTGCCGGATTTATGTGACCGACACTTGTGATGCCTGTCCCGGCTCCTTCCGCCGCGCCCTGGCAAAAGCCAAAAGCCACCCCGGACCGGATACGATCAGATTTAACCTGAGCGGCCCTCCTCCTTACGTTTTTCATCCCCGCAATTCCATTCAGGGTTGCCTGGTTGCGGAGGGCGACGGTACCGTCATTGATGGGACAACACAACCAGGCTACACTGCGGGCATGATTCAATTGGACGGGAGCCATCTGTATTGGCCCGGTTCGGGATCAATTTCATGTTTAAAATTTGAAGGGTATGGTCTGCGACTTCTCGGAAATGATATGGCACTGTATGGCATGTACATAAGTAATTGGAAGGGCGCCGATAAAGCAGCGCTCCAGGTTTTGGGTAATAATACCCGATTAGGCGCGCCCGGTAAAGGCAATTACTTTGCCAACGCACTCATTAAATGGGAAATGGACAGCTGTAAAATGGAATCGAACCATTTCGGGGTCGGGCCCGACAATACACTGGGGCCTGTAACCATTAAATTCAGTCACGTCGGGGAAGTCAGGATCGGCGGCCCGCTCGGTTCAAACCGGGAGAATTACTTTTATCAATCGAATATCAATTTCCTCGGAGAAAACCGGCTGGGTCATCATTCATACCTCCGGGGTAACACCTTTGACGGCAGCAGGATATGGATGTTAAGAGATCAGTTTGGCAATTTTACGCACTCGTCAGGCTTTACTATCGGAGGTAGCTTCCCGAACGCCAACCAATTTATTGGCGGATTTGAAGGCATTTATACCGATTCACTCATCCCGGACGGCGGACGGCTTCGCGGCATTGTCATGACTTATAACAATTTCCACTGCCTTACCTTTCCGTTTTCACCCACAAACGACCCCAAATTCCAACTTCCCACGCCGCCGGTTTTTATTCTGGAATCAACCACACAAACCATTAAAGGCGCCGCGCCGCCCGGCGACAGTGTGCAGGTGTACCGGGTCGACGACACCCAATGCCCGGGAGTACGTTGCCAGGGGGACACCGTGCTTGGGAACACGATAGCCGATAGTTCCGGCCACTGGATACTAAACCAGCCTTTAAAGTACCTGAATCCCGGCGACAGGGTCACCGCACTGACATTCAGAACGGACAGCAGTGCCTACACCTCCATCTTCGCCGATTGCAAAACGGTGGTATGTGGTACCAGCACTGCAACCCTGCCCCAAACCCTCTGTGCCGGCGACACTTTGTGGTTTCAGGGTATTCCGGTTACAACTGCGGGAGTCTTCGATACACTGTTACAAGCGACTAACGGGTGCGATAGCCTGGTTAGTTTGATTGTAAGTCTGGAATCACCGGTTACCTTGACGCTTCAGGACTCAATTTGTACCGGCGATACCCTTTTTATTGGAACCGAAGTCTTTTTTCACCCCGGCACATACACCTGGACGAAGCCTGGCGCCGGCGCCTGTGACACTACAGTTTCGCTTTACCTCGACTTTTACCCGGGCTTTGAAATTACTGCCCTGGTAATGCCTGATAACGGCTCCGGCAACGGCAGTGTACAACCAACGGTATTGGGCGGCGCCCCTCCTTTCTCTTTCATCTGGAACGATGGCGACACTTCATCGCAGCGCCAAAACCTGTTTCAGGGAACCTATTCGGTGACGGTCGCTGATGCGAACAACTGCTCCCAAACAGCTGAATTCACCGTGTCCTTCGTCGTGCATGCCAAGGAGCCATCCGCTTTGCCCGACATACAGATATCGCCGAACCCATTCAGTGAAGCAGTCACCGTGAATGCCGGCAACACCCCGGAAGTCTTGACTGCAATGGTTTATAATGCGCTGGGACAGCTCGTTCTGTCCCGGCATTTTACAGGGCAGTTGTCTATAAAAACCGACTCCTTTGCCGCCGGGATTTATATTATTCAGATTATACAAGAGAAATATGTGCTCACGTCAACGCCAATACTTAAAATCAAATAATACAATAAAAATTTAACGGTCATGACAAACAGACGCGCCATCGATAATACGCTTCCCCAAACAGCCTATGCCTATTTTAAAAACCCGGAGGATCCGTTTCTGGAACCGAACTCCCGGGATGTTTTTATGGATTTCGTGAACAATTTTATAAACACGCCTCATCCGGTAGTTCCTGTGCCCGGCAATACTTCACACGTTTATGAAGTGGAAGAACCGTTCATCGATCTATGGCAATCCCAGGCGGAAATTTATCGCGGTGCTGCCCTGTCAACTGCTGAATCTGCCGAAGATCTGTTACTGCGATTTGTCCGTACCTTGAAAGACAAGCCCAGCCGATTGCATTGGTCAGTCTGGATCAGATTCCAGTGGACTAAGGAGATCGTAGCAGCTTATACGAGCCGTGTGACAAACTGGGGCCAGGATTTTAAGGATGCTTTATTGACCATTCAGAGGTTTCAGCAAGATAACCCTGACCTATTAGGCCCGTCAGGGTATATTGAGCTGTTGAAGAAACAGATTGGCAAAGATTTCAAAAAGTTGAATCCACATCCAGATCGCCGGTACAAACAATTTGCTTTTGAACACGATGTCAAAATAGAAGAAGTTGCCGCGGCGTATGCCTTTTCCTGGTACAAACGGGGAGCCAGTTATGTTGACCGGATCGGCGACAGTATGATTCTTTTCCACGAATTGCGGGATTCAGCCGGAAAAAGAGCCTCGGATGTCGTTTCGGCTCCACAAAATGGTCAATATGAGTTAAAAAAATGGGGAGAGATTCTGAACGACTTCCTGGATAATAAATTAATTGAACGCGATAAAGAACGAATAAAGGACGCTCTTTGTCTTATGCGGGATACAGTGCAACATGACGGGGAATATCGATATAATGTTGAAAAAATGACCAACGAAACGAATGTTCTGAAAAAAGACTTTTTCCAGGATCAGGCAATTCTGCGGGTACTGCAACGAGCCGGAATGCCTTATGATTATTTATCCGGCTACGCGAGAAACCGTTTGAAATGGGTACTGGAAGACTTCAAAAAACAATCAGTTGAAAAAGGAACAGATACACTTTTTGAACCTATCCAATACGAAATTATCGACCGTACACAAAATCCTGAAAACATAGAAAATCAGGATACCGCGGCAGCAACGGGATCATCACTTTGGAAGCTTTATAAAAATCCGAAGAAAAGTTGAAATCGCGGCCATTTTGAAGGATTCCAGAGCCACGGACTGCCTGTTTTGCAGCCTAAAATATTTTTTGAAATCATCCCGGCAGGCTCCTCTCCCCTCAAAACGCAGCCGCCCGGCTCCTGGAATGGAGTCGGGCGGCTTTGGTTTGGGGCGGGGAGGGGAATGACCAGAGGTCGATATTGCAGTTTTTCAACAACACATACGCGCTATTTACGGGGTGGAACTTACATTTGCCTGCGTTCCTGCCAACTGATGGCACGGCACAAACCTTGCTAACCAACCCGTCGCCATTGCCATGATGAACGAAACGCCGTCGCCCG
>JAKLJF010000091.1:11522-11849 GCA_023151335.1 Thermoanaerobaculia bacterium
CCGGCGATATCCTGCAGCAGCGCTGTGTGTTGCTGATCGGCCCCGGTTTGCTGCACGTGGGCGGCATGCCGGTGTCGGAGGCCCTGCAGCAGCACTTGGTGGCGAAACACGCCCGGTTGCTGCAGGGCTTGTACACGCGCGAGGGCCTGTACAAGTTCAAGGACGAAACCGCCAAGAAGCGCGCGCAGACCGACGCGATACCGCAATTTTTCCGCGAAGCCCGTCCGGATGAAGCGGCGTTGAGCAAGTTGCTGGCTATTCCTTTCCACCTGGTGCTGCAGGTGACGCCCGACACGTTTTTGTCCGACCGGGCGCTGGCCCATTCGG
>JAKLJF010000920.1 GCA_023151335.1 Thermoanaerobaculia bacterium
AAACCTGCCTTGGTTTATGCTGAACGACAAACACATCCTGATCGTAGAAGACGACCTCAACCTGGGGCTCCTGCTGATGGATTTCCTCGAATCGGAAGGATTGCGCGTCACCTGGAAACGCGACGCCCTCAGTGGCCTGCAACAAGCCCGCCGGCAATCATTCGATCTGTGCATCCTCGACGTGATGATGCCGGGAATGGACGGCTTCAGCCTGGCCAAAAACCTGCGCAGCCAGTTTCCTAACCTGCCTTTTCTGTTCCTTACCGCCCGCATGTTGAAGGAGGATAAGCTAAAGGGCTATGCGCTTGGAGCCGAGGATTACCTGACCAAACCATTTGATGAAAGCGAATTGTTGTGCAAAATCAGGGTAATCTTGCGCCGCTCGGCGCAAACGGAAACGGTCGCACACCCCGCCGTTCAAACGATTGGCCGCTACCATTTCGATTTCTCCCGCCAGGAACTGCGCTTCGGCGAACAGTGCCTGCGGCTGACGGAAAAAGAAAACAACGTGCTGCACCTGCTTTGTCAATACCAAAACCGTATCCTTCGCCGCGAAGAAGCGGTGGAGAAAATTTATGGCAAGTACGACTACTTTTTGGGTCGCAGTTTCGACGTGTTTATTTCCCGTCTGAGAAAAATGTTGAAGGAAGACCCGCGGGTGAGTATCGATAATGTATTCCGGGTGGGATTTATTTTAAACGTGCCGGCAGAATAAACCGGTTATTTTTTCTCTTTTTTTACACGGTACGGGCAATGCCGGCACCCGCTGCCGCAGCATTGGCCGCGTTTTAACAAAAAATGCGCGGTGAATACCATGTATCCGTTTTCAAGGTAGTAATCCACGCCTTCCACCAAGGGTTCTGGTTTTAAAGGTTGCTCATCTTTTATCATTTGCCGCCTTATTTGCCATGCAAACACAAAAGCTTGTTGATTTGTTGATTTGTTGATTTGAGGGCGTTGCTCGTAGCCGCTCAAATCAACAAATCAACAAATCATTCCCCTTCCCCCACGTACTTCCGGTACAAATCGGGTCTTCGTTCCCGAGTGCGTTGAAGGCTTTGTTCGTGGCGCCATTCGGCGATCAGTTTGTCGTTGCCCGATAGCAGGATTTCCGGCACCGGCATGCCACGCCATTCTGCCGGGCGGGTGTACACGGGCGGGGCCAGCAGGTCGTCCTGAAAACTGTCGAACAAGGCCGAAGTTTCGTCGTTCAGCACACCGGGTATCAGTCGCCCCACGGCATCTACCAGCACAGCCGCTGCCAGTTCGCCGCCGGAGAGCACGTAATCGCCTATGCTGATCTCCAGGGTGATGTATTTTTCCCGGATTCTTTCGTCCACACCTTTGTAGTGGCCGCACAATACCATAACATTTTCCCGGAGCGACAGGCGGTTGCACAGGGCCTGATCGAGGCGCACGCCATCGGGTGAAGTATAAATGATCTCGTCATAGCCGCGCTGGCTTTGCAGGTGTTCGATGCACTGCGCGATCGGTTCGGCCATCATCACCATACCGGCGCCGCCGCCAAAAGCGTAATCGTCCACCTGCAGGTGTTTGCCGCCGGCGTATTGGCGCAAGGGGTGCAGGTGGACTTCCAGCAGCCCCTTTTGCTGTGCCCGCTTCAGGATAGAGTGGTTAAAAGGGCCTTCCAGTAATTCGGGCAATACGGTGATGATATCGAAACGCATAAATTTAAGTTCGAAGTTTACGCTGTACTAAAGCCGCGTCAGGAATTGCATAACATCAACGCCGTCGGCGTAATCGGACAGAGCCGGTTCCTGGGATTTGCCAAAGGGCAGGGTTGTAAATCCGGATATCGGTCTGTTACTGACAAGGCATTGAATTTCGTCTTTACGGGCTGACAGGAGCGATCCCAGGTGTGCGTGGTTGTCATAAAACTCGTAATGCACCGAGGCAATACGCGCCTGCAGCGAAGGTTCTTCCCGAAGCAGGAGGCAGCCATTGTTCTGATAGGGTATTTTGTTCAAAATAAAAAGGGTCAGGTTGTAGTCAAAGTTGTTCTTGTATTTGTCATGGTGAATGATTTCGCGGTATTCATGCAGGGCTTCCAGCAGCGGTTCAAAATCATACCCGCGGGGCAAATAAAGTTTGCTCACGTTCCGGCACCCAAGGCCGAAATAGGTAAATATATCCCGGCCCAGGGCGTACAATTCGGCCATGCTTTCCGTGCCATCGAGAACAGCCACGCCATTGCGGTTGCGGCGGATAATATGCGGGTATTTGCCAAAATACTGTTCGAAGTAGCGCGCCGTATTATTGCTGCCGGTAGCAATGACGGCATCAAAGCCTTGCAATTTATCCCCTTCGCCTAAAAATTCGGTGTATTCCCAGGTTTCGAAAGCCCATTCGCCCAGTTTTTTCACCAGAAGCGGGAGC
>JAKLJF010000921.1 GCA_023151335.1 Thermoanaerobaculia bacterium
GTTTAGAGGTTTAGAAGGTTTAGAGGGCACCCTCTAAACCTTCTAAACCTCTAAACCCTCTAAACCCTCTAAACCTTTTTAATATGAAAATCAACGTTAAAGGCAAAAAAGCCCTCATCCGGGTGGACTTTAACGTACCCCTGGACAAACAATACAACATCACCGACGACACCCGCATCCGGGAAGCGCTGCCGACCATTCAACACATTCTTCAAGCAGGCGGGGCCGTGATCCTGATGTCGCATCTCGGCCGTCCGCTGGAAAAACGCAATGCCGACGGAACCATCAACCGGGAAAAATTCACCTTGCAACACCTGGTGAAACACCTGCGCAAAAAATTGAAAACCAAAGTGCATTTCGCCGACGACTGCGTGGGTAAATCCGCTGTGAAAAAAGCCGCCGCCCTGAAGGCAGGTGAAGTGCTGCTGCTGGAAAACACCCGTTTCTACGAAGAGGAGGAAAAAGGGGACGCCGAATTCGCCAAAAAACTCGCCGCCCTGGCCGATGTGTACGTCAACGACGCATTTGGCACGGCACACCGGGCGCATGCCAGCACGACCATCGTGGCGCATTACTTCGATAAAAACCACAAGTGCTTCGGTTTTCTGATGGAGCGCGAGATCGAAAATGCCAACCGCGTGATGCGCAACCCGGAACACCCGGTCACCTGTGTGGTGGGCGGCGCCAAAGTGAGCGACAAGATCGTGCTGCTGGAGCGTTTCCTCGATTTTGCCAATAACATCATCGTCGGCGGCGCCATGGCCTATACCTTTATGCTGGCCAAAAAAGGCGCCGTGGGCAACTCGCTCATAGAGCCCGACCGTGTAAAAGCCGCGAAAGAATTTCTGAAAAAGGCAAAAGCAGCCGGCGTTAAAGTGTTGTTGCCCAAGGATTCCGTTTGCGGGGATAAATTCGCCGCCGATGCCGCTGTACAGGTACATCCCAGCCACCAAATTCCCGACGGCTGGATGGGACTCGATATCGGCCCCTCGGCTGTCAAAACCTACGCCCGGACGATCCGGCAAAGCAAAACCATAATTTGGAACGGCCCGATGGGCGTTTTTGAAATGCCTGCTTTTGCCGAAGGCACCAAAGCCATCGCCAAGGCCGTGGCCCGCGCCACCAAAAACGGCGCCTTCTCGATGGTGGGCGGCGGCGATTCCGTGGCTGCCGTCAACCAGATGAAACTGGCGAAAAAAGTCAGCTTCGTTTCCACCGGCGGCGGCGCCATGCTCGAATACCTGGAAGGAAAGGAATTGCCGGGCATTAAGGCCATAAACGCCTGAAGGCTAGTAACTTCAGACTTACGACTTCAGACTTACGACTTGCGGGATACGCCTGGCTTTTTCACTGCACGCAGAACTATTCCTGTGTTCAATAAAAAAGCCAGGCGTATCCCGCAAGTCGTAAGTCTAAAGTCGTAAGTCTAAAGTTGTTATTCTTCTATCTCACAGTCTCTCGTATCGTTCGGCGCAGTCACCGGATTAGGACGGGCGGCGCCGGCTGCCGGCAGTTTTACAAAATAATTGGTCCAACCCGGCGTGTTGGCGCTACGCGGATCTGCCCGGTAATAATCGGTCGAAATGATCTGGGCCCCGCTGACCAAAGCTGCATCCCGCCGGGTGGTACTACCACTGCGGGCTTCTTTGGTGTCGGCGTCGGCGCGGGTACGCACGATATAGCCTTTATTCACTAAGTCCTGAATTTCAGCAATGATATTGGTGGGGTCCTCGTACGAGATAAAGGCGGTTTCCGGTTTGCCCGGTTCCGAGAAAACGAACATTACCCGCTCGCGCAGGGAGGGGTGGCCATCAAGGTAGGCCGCTGTTTCCGTTTGGTCGCCATACATCACGAATAGTATTTTACCCCGCATTTTGTGCATGTCCGGCCAACGGAATTTCAATATCGCCTCATTCAGCGTTTCAAAATCGCCGCGCACCTCATCCGGTGTGATCACTTTTTCCAGATTGGTCCCAAATACGGCTTTGATCTCTTCGTCTATTGTCTCCAGGTTATCTTTCCCAAAAGGAATCGTATTGGTAAAGGGCGGGCCGAGCATCAGAAATGGATTATCCTCTTTGGGTTCGATCTGAATGAGGATCGGGACGTGGTTTTCGTGTTCCAGCGACCAGGTTTTCACCACATTCAGGGCATCTTTAAACGTGAGGTAAGGGGTATTGTAGTCGAGATCAGGGAAGTGCAGCACCTTCAGCCCAGGCTGCAACAATGCAGGTTCACCGGATTCGGGCGACATACCGAGAACAGCCAGCCCCATACGATTGTAAAACAGTCCGCCCGCGGGGTCGTCATATACGTCCAGTTCGATACTCCGGACGCCGTAAGTATTGAATTGGGTTTCAAGGGGTTCATGCCCGTAATCCCAATCGTTGGGATTG
>JAKLJF010000922.1 GCA_023151335.1 Thermoanaerobaculia bacterium
TGCAGGACCAGGCACTCGACAATATGGACCTCGAGCGCGAGCGCGGCATCACGATCAAAAGCCACGCCATCCAAATGCGTTATACCCACCGCGACGGACAGGAATATATTTTTAACCTGATCGACACGCCGGGACACGTCGACTTTTCCTACGAAGTAAGCCGCTCCATTGCTGCCTGCGAAGGCGCACTGCTACTGGTAGATGCCACGCAAGGCATTCAGGCCCAAACGATCAGCAACCTGTATCTCGCCGTCGATCACAACCTGGAAATTATTCCTATTGTGAACAAGGTGGACATGGAAAGCGCCAATATTGAAGAAACACAGGATCAGATCATCGACCTTATCGGCTGCAACCGCGAAGACATCATCTCCGCTTCCGGCCGTGCGGGCATCGGTATCGAAGAAATACTGGCCGCCGTGGTGGAACGTATTCCATCCCCCAAAGGCGACCCGGAGGCTCCCCTGCAAACCATGATCTTCGACTCGATGTTCAACTCCTACCGGGGTGTCATCGCATACGTGCGGATCATGAACGGCACCCTGCGAAAAGGCGATAAGATCCGTTTCATGGCCACGGGTAAAGAAGTCGTGGCGGAAGAAGTGGGCATTCTGCGCATGGGGCTGCAGGAAACCGGCGAACTCCAGGCCGGAAATGTGGGCTACGTCATTACGGGCATCAAAGTAAGCCGGGAGATCAAAGTGGGTGATACCATTACCCACTTCGCCCGTCCCTGCAGCAGTCCGGTAAAAGGGTTCGAGGAGGTAAAACCTATGGTTTTTGCCGGCTTGTACCCCCTCGACAACGACGACTTCGAAGACCTGCGCGACTCGCTGGAGAAACTGCAACTCAACGACGCCTCGCTGGTGTTCGAACCCGAAACTTCGGCGGCGCTCGGCTTCGGGTTCCGCTGCGGCTTCCTCGGCATGCTGCACCTCGAGATCGTGCAGGAGCGCCTTCAGCGCGAATTCGACCAGGATATCATTACCACCGTGCCGAACGTGCCCTACTTCGCCACCGACATGAAAGACCGGCGTTTCCAGGTACGGCAACCCTCCGAACTACCCGACCCCAACCACCTCCAATCGGTGGAAGAACCCTACATCTACGCCCAGATCATTACCAAGCCGGAATACATCGGCAACATCATGACCCTTTGCCTCGACAAACGCGGCATCCTGCAAAAGCAGATCTACCTCACGCCCACCCGCCTGGAAATGACCTTCCACATGCCGCTGGCCGAGATCGTATTCGACTTTTACGACAAACTGAAATCGATGACCCGCGGCTACGCCTCTTTCGATTACCACCTGCTCGACTACCGCGAAACCGACCTCGTCAAACTCGATATCAAACTCAACGGCGAGCAGGTGGACGCGCTCAGCGCGCTGGTACACCGCTCGAAAGCCGAGTTCATGGGCCGCCGGATGTGCGAAAAACTGAAAGAACTCCTGCCCCGCCAGCAATTCCAGATCGCCATTCAGGCCGCTATCGGTCAGAAAGTCGTCGCCCGCGAGACCATCTCGGCCCTGCGCAAAGACGTGACGGCCAAATGCTACGGCGGCGATATCAGCCGGAAACGAAAACTGCTGGAAAAACAAAAAGAAGGGAAAAAACGTATGAAACAGTTCGGGAATGTAGAGGTGCCGCAGGAGGCGTTTTTGAAGGTGTTGAAGTTAAATGACTAAATTTTTCGCGTAAATTTGCGCCGCTTCCGGACACGCCTTTGGTGTCCGGAAGCGTTTTTTACCAATGTCGCGTCCACCGATTCTCTGCATATTGCTGTTTTGCGCCCTTGCCCTCTGGCATTGCGGCGACACGGATAACCCGCCCAAAGAAGGCGACAAACTCCTGGCAAAAGTCTATAACAAGAGCTTGTACCTGTCGCAACTGGAGGATATTGTGCCCGAAGGCACTGCCGCTAACGACAGCGTGCTGATGGTCACGGCCTACGTCCAGCGCTGGGTGCGCGACCAACTGCTGATGTACGAGGCCGAACGAAATATCCCTAAAGACTTAAATATTGATAAATTGGTACGCGATTACCGCGCCAGCCTGGTACGCTTCAACTTTGAACAACAGATTGTGGCTGAACAACTGGACAGCACGGTTTCCGACGCAGAACTCAAGGCTTTTTACGAAAACAACAAAGACCAGTTCCAACTGGAAAGCACTATCCTCAAATTCCAGTTGCTGAAACTCCCCCCCAATGCCCCGCTGAACGAACTCAACAAGATCTGGTACAGCCGCAGCGCTTCCGACGAAGCCAAACTGCGCAATTACGCCAAACAATGGGCGGCACTGGCCCTGCTCGACACGGAAAAATGGTATAAATTGGACGAGGTGGCCGCGCTTTTGCCCAAAGGAACGTTAAGCTCCGACAACGTTGGCTC
>JAKLJF010000923.1 GCA_023151335.1 Thermoanaerobaculia bacterium
ATAGGTATTTCCATTTACGACAATCGTGAAGGGGCCAGTTCCGCCGGAAGAGGTGAAAACCAGGTCAAAGGCCGTTCCTTCGCATTTTATGCCGGGCACGTCCAGGGCTATAGTGCCGGACGGAACACAGGCGGAAACAGTAAATGTCGCGCTGGCGGTAACGTCGTTCTCGCAATCGCTTGTCACCGTCCAGGTCACCGTTGTGCTGCCGCCGCATGCCGCGGGCGCTCCTTCATTGTCGTCGCTCAAATCCGGGTTGCAACCGCCGCTCGTCGTTACGCCGGTCAGCCAGGCCGCGAAAGCCATGTCCACTTCTGTCTGCGTCTGGCACGCTGCAACGGTCAGATCCATCGGTGGGGTCAGGCTAACCTCGGGCGCATCCGTCACCGTAAACGTTGCCGTGCAGGCCGTGGATTGGCCACAGCCGTCCGTCGCCGTGTAGGTGATGGTCACCGAACCGCCGCAGGCATCCGGCGCCGCGAACGGTTCCAGATCGGTCGATTCCGGATCGCAGCCACCCGAAGTGCTGAAACCGGCGATCCAGTCATTGAAAGCCAAATCTATTGCTGCCTGCGTCTGGCAGGGGTCTTCCGTCACATCATCCGGGCAGATGACTTCAAGTAGCGGCGCATCCGTCACGGTAAATGTGGCCATACAGGAAGATACGCCACCGCAAGTAAGGTCCGTTGCTGTAAAGGTTACTGTCGCAGCCCCGCCGCAGGCGGACGGGATCGCGTAATCTCCAACGCTGTTGTCTAAATCACAACCGCCGGATGAAACTACAGTGTTCAGCCAGGCATTGAAAGCATCATCTATTTCATCCTGCGTCTGACAGGGCATTTCTATTACGTTTTCCGGACAGGTGATGGTCACGTCGGTTGGAGCGTTGACCGTGAAGGTTGCCATACAGGCAGAGGATTGCCCGCAATCATCCGTTGCCGTATACGTGATGGAAACGGTACCGCCGCAGGCATCCGGCGCCGTAAACGCGCCGAGGTCGGTGGATACCGGGTTGCAACCGCCGGAGGTGCTGAACGCCCCGATCCAGTCCGCAAAAGCCGCGTCTATGGCATCCTGCGTCTGACAGGCCGTTTCCATTGCGTTGGACGGGCAGGTAACCGCAAGCGCCGGAGCGTTTATGTTTATCGTTTGCGCACAGGTCGTGCTGTTAATACCGTCGCTCACCGTCCAGGTCCGGGTCACCACGATCGGGCAGGTTCCCGTGGCCGCATCTTCGTAGCTCACCGAGGTAATACCGCAATTATCCGTGGCAACACCCTGATTGGTCGCATCTGAAAATTCCTCATAAGAAGAAACGGCCTCTTCATCCGAATACGCCGGGCCGGTAATGACGCTGACATCGCAACCGTCGATGTTACGGGTTACGGGACATGCGCTGATCACCGGGGGAATAAAATCTCCCACTGTCCAACTTACCTGGTTGACGTTGGACTCGCAGCCTGCGCCGTCGCAGTTGCGGCGGCTTTCCACCAGATTAGCGCCAGCGACCGCGACAAAATCGGGCAGGTCAACATCCCAGTCGCTCCAGGTCATGCCACCGTCGGTCGAGTAGCGGTACTCATCCACGCAGGTGCCGGTGCCGCCACTGCCGGGTGTCGTCACCGTTACCGTCAGGGTAATGTCGGCGCATACCGTCAGTTCGGGAGGGAGTGCGGCAATGACGGGAGCCACGGGGTCGGCCACGATGCTGAACGCATCGCAAACCGTTACGTCCGGGCAGCCGGGCGTACTGAGCGTCAGGGTGACGGAACGGTTGGGCGAAACCGTGTTCCATTGCCGCGTCGGCGATGGTACCGTATTATTGGGTACAAAGCCAATCGTGTTACAGGTTGTGCAATTATTGCTGGCACAGGCGCCCCAGGTATAGCTATAGGCCCCGTTAGCCGGCGCCGCGGGAGTAACCGTCGCGCCATGGGTCAGGGTCACACCGACGCAGTATTCGGTGAGGTCGGGCAACTCTACTGTGGGCTGTTCATTCACCTCAACCGTAATGCTGTTGCCGGTAGCAGTACAGCCGTTGGCATCGGTGATGCTGGTTAAAGTATAAGTGGTATTCGTATTTGCGGTCAGCACAATAGTGCCGCCGTCAAGGATTCCAGGATATGTTTCGCCGTTTATAACCAGGTCAAAAGGCCCGGTTCCGGCGGTCGCCGTAAAGGTCAGGGTAACGTTTTCATCACCGGCGCAAACAAGGGAAGCGTTGGCGGAAATGGAGCCGGCGGGGAGGGGGTTGACGGTAATCGTTACCGTCGCCGACGCCGTGCAGCCTTTAGCATCTGTGACCGTTACCGTATAAGTATCCGACTCATCAACCGTGATCGAAGCCGTCGTTTCCGTGGTGCTCCACAAATAGGTATCGCCACCCG
>JAKLJF010000924.1:0-1351 GCA_023151335.1 Thermoanaerobaculia bacterium
CTAAACCTCTAAACCCTCTAAACCAAATAAATCAAACCATGGCCGCCAGATCGGCCAAACGGGCCGAGTAGCCGGCCTCGTTGTCGTACCAGCCCACGATACGGCAGGTGTTGCCGTTTACCTGGGTGAGGCCGGAATCGAAGATACAGGAATGGGTGTTGCGCACGATGTCGCCGCTGACGATCGGGTCTTCGGTATACTCCAGAATGCCTTTCAGGTTACTTTCGGCGGCGGCTTTAAAGACAGCGTTGATCTGATCTACGGTGGCCGCGGTCCGGATGGTGGCCACGACGTCGGTCACAGAGCCCGTGGCTACCGGAACGCGCATAGAGTGGGCGGCGATCTTACCTTTCAGGTGCGGCGCCACGAGGATCACGGCTTTGGCGGCGCCGGTGCTGGTGGGCACAATATTTTGGGCGGCGGCACGGGCGCGGCGCAGGTCGCGGTGCGGACCATCCTGCAGGTTTTGGTCGGCAGTGTAGGCGTGAATGGTGTTCATAAAAAACTGTTCCACACCGAAGGCTTTGTCCAGCGTCATGATCATCGGCACGAGGCAGTTGGTTGTACAGGAGGCGTTGGACAGGATGAGGTCGGTATCTTTGATCTGCTCGTGGTTGGCGCCGATGACGAAGGTCGGCACGTCGTCGGCCTTGGGCGGCGCAGAAAGTACCACCCGTTTGGCGCCGGCCTGGAGGTGGAGACCTGCTTTTTCACGGTCGAGAAAAATGCCGGTGCATTCCAGCACGACATCTACATTCAGCGCTTTCCAGGGCAGTTCCGCCGGATTCTTGATAGCGCAGCCAAGGATTTTTTTCCCGTTGATATGCAGGTACTCGTCGTCGGCCGATACCGTGCCTTCAAAACGACCGTGCATGGTGTCGTATTTCAACAGGTGTGCAAGGGTGTGGTTATCGGTAAGATCGTTGATGGCAACGACTTCAACCTTGTCATTCTTGAGGAGGTTACGAAAGGTCAGACGACCAATCCGGCCGAAGCCGTTAATGGCAATACGTTTTTTTGACATACTTCTTTCTGGTTATGATAACGAGATGAATGTTCTTTGAGCGGCTCCTTACGACTTTAAATTATTCAGGCGTGTGAAGCGCCGCAAAAGTAGGGTTTTCGTGATAAAACAAGTGAAAAGTAGAAGGAGTTAATGGCATTTCAATCGGGCGTTTCTTTGAAGAAGGGAGTTCAACCTGCTTTTTTACCGCAGCAATACTTCCATCCATACGGGCTGGTGGTCGGAAAACTGAAAGTCCTGGCGGATGCTTTTTACATTCCTGATCATAACATTAGGCGATACCAGAAAATAATCGATCAGGGTTTCAAAAGTTTTACCTTTCTGATA
>JAKLJF010000924.1:1359-2379 GCA_023151335.1 Thermoanaerobaculia bacterium
CTTTTACATTCCTGATCATAACATTAGGCGATACCAGAAAATAATCGATCAGGGTTTCAAAAGTTTTACCTTTCTGATATGGGTCGCGGCATTTCCGGTTGGTGGGCATAGTGGGGTCGTATGCGAAATGCCAGTCTTCGGGGAAAAAGCCGTCGGGGATATTGCCCTGTACATAACCCTGGGTGTTTCCGGGCATAAAACTGTCGAAGCGAAAAAAGGGCGGGCACTGGTTCCAGTCGCCGCCAATAACCACGTAATTACCTTTACTAAATTCGCGTATAGCCAGGTCGCGCAGGTAAGGCAGCTGAATGGCTTTTATTTTGTCGCCCGGGTCGTAAGCGGAATTGTGTATGTTGATCACCACCAGGTCTTTGCCCCGGACGGTCGGTATCCGGTGCAGGGCAGCGCAACGGTCGAGTTGGAACATACGATCAGGCATGGGATAATGACCGGGCAATTGATAGCGGACGGCCTCCTCCGGCTGGTACCGGCAAAAGGTGCCCAGCCCGGATTCCACCGTGCCGTAAGCATTCCAGGGTTCCAACAGGGGAATGGGCACCCGGTCGCAGCGGTAATTGACGGCCATGGTGGCCGCAAAACCGGGGAGCGCCTGGCAGTACTCTTTGTATTGCAGTAACTGATAACTGCGGTCTGAATACACATCCACCTCCTGCAATAGAAAAAAATCGGCCTTCGTTTGCCGTAAAAAATCGAGGGCGCCGCGCAGGTTTTTTTCCACCAACGGCTTTGGCGTGCGTATCATACTGCCGCCGGAGTACCACATGCCCTCGTCGTCGTAGAAGAAATCCGACTCCGCGCCGAGGCCGCCGAAACCTACATTCCAGGTGACGAAAGATACCACGCTGTCTGGCAACAAGGAATCTTTTGCAGGTGTGTTTAACGGCAATACGGTTGTTTGCTCCGGCTGCCAGTCGGTATACCAGCCATGTATTAAAACGAGGATAAAATAAATCAGCAGAAACGCAAAAACGCCGATGATCAGGCGGCGGAACAGGGTTT
>JAKLJF010000925.1:0-2132 GCA_023151335.1 Thermoanaerobaculia bacterium
AGGAAATTATTTTAGATAAACCGGCTTTCTGCCTTTCTAAGGCTGATTTCATCTCAAAATTATATATATAATCAGATGCAAAGAAATCAGGGCTTAGTAAGAACAATATCAAATCTGCTTGGTCTATATATGATTCTAATTTTGAACTTATATTGTCGCCAGGTATTATTTTTCTTTTATGATACGACTCAACTAAACCCTCTCTCTCCAATTGGGCTAAATGCTTCTCCATGTGAATTGCAAAAGATTCATCTTCATCAGCGTAGCAGAAATATACTTTTACCATATCTTAAATCTATTTGAAGCGAACTTGTGGATGACCGAAAACGAAAAACTCAAAACCCGCATTGCGGCTTTTACTTTTTCGTTTTCGGGAATATCGCCAGTGGGCGAGTATGTTTGCCGACAAAGTAAACCCGCATTGCGCCTTTACTTTGTCGAATTTTAAATGGTTGTTTTAACAGATTTCCAAACATATTTCGTTTCTTTAAATATCTAAATCGTCCAGCGGACTTTTTATTTTGTCCCAGCCTTTTTTGGTTATGTGAGTGTAAATCTCCGTGGTCTTGCTGCTCTCGTGTCCCAGCAATTCCTGAATGTATCGGAGGTCTACGCCTTTCTCCAGGAGGTGCGTAGCAAAGCTATGTCGCAGGGTATGCACCGTCGCCGCAGGGTTGATTTTGGATTTTTCCTTTGCTTGTGTAAAAATAACCTGTACGCTGCGCTCGCCGTACTTGCCGGCCAACAACGCTCTTTCGGGCTCCAGCGGGCGCCGGAGACCGTCCTGATCTTCTGGATCAGCGCCGGGTCGTAGGGAAGGTTTACCCGGATACGTTCCTGGTTTTCATGCAGCATGGGGCTGACGGTAATAGCGGTTTGTAACATAAAGCAGCGGTTTGGCCTTACAAGTCAACGGAGTTTTTGCCACCGGCTGCTTTTGCGAACAAAACTATAATAAATTTCTTAATTTCCCGCTCTTTCCCGGCGAACTTATTTCATTTTGCCAAATAAAAAACGCCGCAACCGGAGTTCCTCTCCCGTTGCGGCGTTATTATCCGTTCAAAAAATAGTACAACTCAGAAACACCACCCGTTCGCTTCCCGCAGTGCCCCGGCGATGAGCCGGCGTTTTTCCTTCACGTTTACGGGCGGGTACTTGGTGAAGCGTTTCACGCCCATGAGGAAGGTTTTGAGCAGATCGCCTTCGGCGAAGGAGGCCAGTGCGTCGGTGGCGTTTTTGGTGATACGGGCAGTGGCGTCGTGCAGGAACACCTGGAGCATGGCGTCGTACACCTCCTGTGCCTGCGGTTTGTTGTGTATGCCGGCCAGTTTCTGCACGCGCAGCAGCATCGATTCGGCGGCGAACAGGTCGATGAACATATCGGCGACGTTCGTCAGTACCTCCTGCTCTTCCTTGAGGTTGAGTTTGCCGTCCATCTGCATTTTGGCGCCGGCGCCGGCGGTCATCAGGATGATCTTTTTGAAATCGGCGATGGCGCGTTTTTCCTCGGCATAGTCGCCTTCCGGTTTATCGAAGGACGGCATCGCGGCCAGTTCTTTTTGCACGGCCCAGGCCGGACCCACGATGTCGAGCTGGCCTTTCATGGCGCGTTTGAAGAGCTGGTCTACCATCAGCAGGCGGTTGATCTCGTTAGTACCCTCGTAGATGCGGCTGATGCGGCTGTCGCGGTAGGCGCGCGCGGCGGGGTATTCCTCGCTGAAGCCGATGCCGCCGTGGATCTGTACGTTTTCGTCGACGCAGTAGTCGGTCACTTCCGAGCCGAACACTTTCAGGATGGAGCACTCGATGGCGTATTCCTCGGCGGCTTCGAGCATGGCCTGGCCGTAGGTTTTGCCGGCGGCGGCAGCGGCGGCTTTCTTGTCCTGCATCAGCTGGGAAGTGCGGTACATGGCGCTTTCGCCGGCGAAGCTGCGGATAGCCATTTCAGCCAGTTTGTACTGGATAGCGCCGAAGCTGCCGATGGGCTGGCCGAATTGCAGGCGTTCGTTGGCGTATTTGGTGGCCATATCCACCACTTTTTTGGCGCCGCCGATGCTCATCACGCCCAGTTTGTAACGCCCGATGTTCAGGGCGTTGAAGGCGATCAGGTGGCCTTTGCCGATCTGGCCGAG
>JAKLJF010000925.1:2142-2374 GCA_023151335.1 Thermoanaerobaculia bacterium
CAGCACGTTTTCGGCGGGCACTTTTACGTTTTCAAAAAACACCTGCCGGGTGGAGGAACCTTTGATGCCCATTTTATCCTCTTCGGCGCCGAGTGTGAGGCCTCCCGAGGCCTCGGGACGTTCGACGATAAAACCGGTAAACTTGTCGCCGCCAATCTGGGCAAAAACAATATAGATGTCGGCAAATCCGGCGTTGGTGATCCACATTTTCTGGCCGTTCAGCACGTAGTGG
>JAKLJF010000926.1 GCA_023151335.1 Thermoanaerobaculia bacterium
GACCCGGATTTTCATTTTCACGTCTTTTTTCGGCCGGTCGCCGGGGGCGGTTTCCACGGTGGCGATCTTGTCGATGATCTCCAGGCCTTTGATCACGTGTCCGAACACGGTATATTCCCGGTCGAGGTGCGGGGCGCCGCCGAGTTCAAGGTAGGCTTTGCGTTGTTCGGGGGTGTAGAGGAAGCGGCGCATCGATTCGATCTGGTTGAGCGCGGCCTCGGTGACCGGGGCGCCATGCACGATGTAAAACTGCGAACCGCTCGATTTTTTCTCCGGGTTGTTGGTGCGCGCGGCGGCAATGGCGCCTTTGACGTGTACCAGCGAATCGACGAATTCGGCGGGTATCTGGTAGCTGGGGCCGCCCATGCCCAGCGGCTGACCGGCCGGGGCGTTGCGCGACTGCGGGTCGCCGCCCTGGATCATAAAGCCGTTGATCACGCGGTGGAAAAGCAGGTCGTCGTAGTAGCCTTCTTCGGCCAGTTTCACAAAATTATCGCGGTGTTTGGGGGTGGAGGTGTACAACTCGGCCAGCATGGTGCCGAATTCCGTTTCGATTTCCACGAGGCAGCGCTCGGGAGCAGTTACCTGGATCATTTGTTTAGTCGTGATGGTTTTGTTGCCTTTTTTGGCTTTGAGTACAACGGTGTAATTGCCGGAGTGTTTGTAGGCATGGGTCGGGCTGGCTGCCGTGGAGGTAGCGCCGTCGCCGAAATCCCATTCGTACGAGTCGGCATTGGTGGAATTGTTAGTAAAAGTTACTTCGACCGGGGCTACGAATTTTTGCACCGGCATCGTAAAACTTGCCCGCGGTTTCACGGCGCAGGACGTGGCGATCACCGTCAGCGCGCCGAAGACCAGAATGGGGAAAAATACTTGTTTCATGTGAACTTCATCATTTTTTTTGCAAAGGAACGGTTTTTCGGGAACACCATTGTTCGAATTCAGCACTACCTCACCCGTGCCAACCCAGCTTTCGCCCGCGCATGCAAACTCCCGGCGTATTCGTCGGGTTTAATGTCCAGGCAACGCCGGAACGATATTCGGGCCGCGGTAAAATCTTTGTTTTGCTCGTAAAGCAAACCCAATTGCAGTGCCGCGTTGCAGGCGAAATACCAGGGTTGTTTTGCACCGGCGTTTATGGTTTGGGTATAATAACGAATGGCAGCCGGCGTATCGCCCATTTCGTGCGTAATGCGTCCCATGCGGTAGGCGTATTCCAATCCTGTCTTTCCGGTACCGGTATAACCAGCGCCGGCATTTTTCAAAATATCGAAGGCGCGCCGGTAATAGCCGCCGTCGAACAGCAGCCGGGCTTTCAGCAGGCGAACGTCCGGAATTTCGCCGCTCCGGGCTTCGCGCAGCGCCGTTTTGTCCGGCTCGGAGCGATCGTTGCCGCGGGTTTTGACCAAATTGATATTTTCCTGATAAGCAATTAAATTGCCCTTTATCAGGTGGTGCCAGGCCAGTTTCTGGTATGCCTCCTTCAGGCCGGATTCGCCCGCGAAAACCCGGGTAAATGTCTCCAGCGCCCGGTCGGCATCGGGGTCAAGGCGGTTCAGTTTGGCGATGCCGAGCTGGTAATACCGGTAGGGAAAAGCATGGTAAGCGGGGCCTTCGGGGCATTGTTCCAGCAAGTGGATGGCTTCGTCGTTACGGCCCGTGCGTATGGCCATACTGGCAAGCGCAAAAGCGGCAAGCGGGCTGTTTTTGGGGTCGAGTATGCCGCAATTCAGGGTTTGCCAGGCCTTTTGTTTGTCGTTTTTTAAATGCAGTTGCATAAAGGCACAGGCGATGAGCGTCTCTTCCGCAAAGACAAAGTCGTGCTGCCGGGCGTAGGCCATCGCCGATTCCATCTCGGCCATACCCTGCTCCACGGTACCGCTCATGCCGCTGAGCGCCTTGATCCCCCAGCGGTATTCTTTGGGTATGTTACCCACAAGGGCATGCAGTACGCCCAGGCTTTTACGGTTGGCCATAAACCCGGGATGGCGGCGCTGGTTTTCGAGCAACAGGTCGTACGCTTTTTTTACTTCGTTCAGGCTGCTCAGGTAATCGCCGTAGCGGGCGCGCAGCAAAGCCCATTGCAAGCGGATTTCCGCCTGCGTATAAAGAAAATAAGGCGAACGAGGATTTCCCCGCGCGATTTTGGCCAGGCGGGGATTCATTTTTTTGACCAGCCGGACGTAATCGGATCGTTTGTCGCCACAAAGTACCGTCAGGAAATCGAGGTAGTTTTCCAGGAAAAGAGCGATAAGATTGCCGGGCTCCTGTGTTTTTAACGTCTCCAGGCTGGCACGGGCCTCGGTAAAACGCAGGTCGAATATTTTTTGGTAAATTTGGCGGGCAAGGGGAGAAAAATTGAAATCGGAA
>JAKLJF010000927.1:0-916 GCA_023151335.1 Thermoanaerobaculia bacterium
AAGTATCGGTGTCTGACCGTTATGCCGTAGAAGTGCAAGCCCAGGAGAATCTGCTGCCTATCCTGAAGACGGAAGTGGAAAACGGCAAGTTGCGCATTTATTTTGAAAAAAACGTTTCCCACACCGAGGGTCTTAAGGTACGTATTTCGGCGCCCTCCTTCGACGAACTGGGCATCGGCGGCAGCGGCACGATCAAAGCGCTGAGCGCCATAAATGGCGAGCGCCTGAAATTATCCATCGGCGGTTCGGGCGATATCGAAGTGCCGCAATCCGATGTGGGCAAAATGGAATGTGCTATAGCCGGCAGCGGAAATATCCGGGTGGGCGGCAAAACGAACGACGTGGAATTTGACATTGCCGGCAGCGGCGATATTGCCGCCAAAGAGCTGGCTGCTGCGACGGGCACCGCAAAGATCGCCGGTTCCGGCTCGGTCACCTGTAATGTTTCGCAAACACTGAACGCTTCGATTGCTGGCAGCGGCGACATTTTTTACACCGGCTCACCGGCAGTCGATACCGACATATCGGGTTCGGGCAAGGTGAAAAAGGTGGATTAAGGCCCTACCTCGGCAATTAAATCCGGATAATCGGTGATGATCCCGTCCACCCCCAGGCGGATGAGCCGGCGCATGGCAGGCACGTCATTTACCGTCCATGGGATAAGCAGCATACCGCGCTCCCGGCAGCGGCGCACGAGTTTTTGGTTGACCAGCAGGTAGTAAGGGCTGTACACCGCGGGCGTAAAGCCCAATTTGGCGAGATTGGCCTCCAGCCCCTGAATATTCTCCACCAGCAGCGCCAGGCGAAGCGCGGGATTCAGGCGATGCACCGCCTGCAGGGCGCGCACGTCGAAGGATTGAACGGTACAGAGTTGTTCAATACCCAGGTTTTTCAGCTCGTCGGTCACGAGGCGCGC
>JAKLJF010000927.1:925-2369 GCA_023151335.1 Thermoanaerobaculia bacterium
AGCGCGCACGTCGAAGGATTGAACGGTACAGAGTTGTTCAATACCCAGGTTTTTCAGCTCGTCGGTCACGAGGCGCGCGAATTCCTCCATGGCGGGCGTACGCACGCCGTCCCACTCCGGCCGGCTTTTGATCTCCAGGTTCCAGCGCACCGGTCGTTGGGGGTATTGGAGGCGCACAGCCTCCACGACTTCCCGGAATACAGGTTTGTACGTTTGCATTTTTTGCTGTCGCGGGAAACGGTTGTTGCCCCGGCTGCCGCAGTCGAATTGACGTATTTCTGCCGCCGTCAATTGCCCGATCAGCCATTTATCGGCGTCGCGTTTGGCAATACTGTCGCCGTTGGCATGCCGGCAAATATCGGGATTGAACCAGGGTTCATGACTGACAATCAGTTGATTGTCTTTGGAAACGGCCAGGTCGAGCTCCAGGGTGACGACTTCCGGAAATTCCAGCGCTTTTAAAAACGCCGGTACGGAGTTTTCGGGCAGCAGGCCCCGGCAGCCCCGGTGCCCCTGCCAGTCGAAGCCCGGCGGCACAGGCACAGGTTTCTTTTCGGTGGCCTTGCAGGTCAGGAAGGAAATTGCAGATAGCATAAACCAAAGTAACGGGATAAAACTGCTTCGATACGTCATTAAAATATTTGTTATGGCTTTACCTTTGGGCGAAAATGGCGGTATGGCTGGCAGGTTTGTTCGGCTTTGCGGTTAATTTTTGGTAAAGTTATCATTTATACCCGGTGAATACCACGCGCAACAACATGATCGACGTTAAGCAATTTCTATTTGACCTGCCAAAGAAGGCAAACCCCGACGCCCTCGAAGGCCTGAGCACCCTGTTTCATTTTGACGTAAGCGGTGCAGGCCAGTTCACGGTAAAACTCGACAACGGAAAACTGGAAGTCAGCGAGGGTCTGAGCGGCGAAGCAACCTGCAAGGTCACCACCAGCGCCGAGTCTTTTTCCAAACTGATCTCCGGCGACCTCAACCCCATGATGGCCATGATGACCGGCAAACTCAAGATCAACAATCCCGGCGAGATGCTGAAGTATGCGAAGATGTTTGGGTTGATGTGAGGTTGAGCGGGTTTAACGGGTTTAACGGGTTTAACGGGTTGAGCGGGTTTAACGGGTTCGGATACCCTTGGTATCCTTAGCGGGGAAGGCCAAGGGTATCCGAACCCGTTAAACCCGTTAAACCCGTTAAACCCGTTAAACCTCTTTAAATTGATCCAATTCCCGCCGCTCCTTTTTGGTAGGCCGGCCGGCGCCTTTTTCCCGTTTTTCTGCGGAGCCTATGCTGTTCAGAAACCAGGTATTGTACTTGTTTTTTTCTTCCGGTGGTGTAACGTCTTCATAACAGGTAACGGCAATGGGAGCGCCCACCCGTTTTTCAATGAGTTGAATGGCCCGGAAACGGAAATTAAAGCCGTCTTTTTTAACGGTCA
>JAKLJF010000928.1 GCA_023151335.1 Thermoanaerobaculia bacterium
CATATTCTGTCCCGAAGGTGAGGTTGCGAAATACATAAGTGCCGAGACCGGGGATATAGTTCAGGCTTTGCCCCGTCAGGGTGGGTAACGTATTTTCGTCTGGCGCCGGCAGCGGTTTGACGCCGTAATAAAAATCCAACGAATTGCCCAAATTTTGAAAGGGTTCCAAATCCACTATAATCGAATCGGTATAAGCAATGACCCCAAAAACACCCATCCGGCGGAAGGGACATCGCTCGATGCGGAAGTGTTGTTGTGCCAGATTGAAATCTCTGAGGATAATCCAGCATGTTTGTCCGCCGGTGAGGTTCGGAATCCGGTAGCTCAGGCCTTCGCTGAAATCAGATTCCATAGGCGTCCACTGGCCGTCTTCACAGTTATTAAGGCTGTCCAGTCGATAGTAAGGCACAGGCCCGCCGCCGCCTTCAAACTGCATCCAGTAATCGCCCGAGTCGGGTGGCGTAAAAGCAAAGACCCAGGTCTTGTAGCCGCCGAAAAAGAAATTTTTATAATACGGTAACTTGGGGTACTCCACTTTTTGGCACAATGCGACCGGCGTGGCCTTGTCGCAGGGGTGAATGGTTGTTTTAAAAACGGCCGGACCGACCCAGGGGCTCGCGCGCCCGCCACCGCAATCGGCCCTTACGTACGTGGCATATCTCAAGCCTGGTTCCAGGCTATCTACCACCACATTTTGATTTTGGAGCAAACCGGGGTGTGTAGGTGTGGAAGTGTCGGCGGGCTCGAAAGACAAATCTTCGGTCACGAACAAATCCCATTGCGTATTGCCGGCGCCGGCAGTCCAGTCGAGCGTCGCGGAATAATCTCCGGTCACGGCGACCGGTTTGCCGGGGCGTTTGCAGGCCGGCAGGTCGTCGGCGGTGATTTCGAGACGCCAGCCGTCAAGCAGCCAGGTGCTGCTGCCGTTGGGCGTGTCGTCTACGATATACAGTTTCCATTCGCCGTTCGGGTTGATGTCCTGCAAAGCCAGCGGATCGGGATAGGCGGGTTGTACCACTACTCCCGGGCCGGGCGAGGGGAAGAGGTCGGGAGCGCCGTCGTCGTAGTTGGCCGGGTAAAAGTCCTGGAAATTAAATGGCGGGTTGAGCGGGCCGAGGGTATCCTTGCCCGTGGTGCCGATGCCGAAATCATAAGAATCGAAAAAGAAATACGGCAAATCCGAGGTCAGCAAGATACGCTGACCGTTGGGCGCTTCGAGCAGAAAATCCAAATCCGGCCACGAACCGGTGAGCAGCATAAACCGCACCGAGAACTCATGCAGGTGCACTGGCATGCCGATTACCTCGATCTTGGAAGGGTAGTTGCCGGGGAAGTAACCGATGGCGTCGTCCATGATGGAGCTGGTCTGGTTGGAAAAAGTTTGGGTGGTTTGAGCAGGGAGGAGGGAAGCGGTGGAAAGAACCAGGACGAGGAAGACGGGTAGGGTGTTGCGCATGAGTGGTGTTTTTATAAGGACAAGACATGTTGGGTTTGCCATGATCTGCTTTTGATAAAAGTGATTATCTTTGTACTTCAATACTTGGAGTTATGACTACTCAGGAATTAAAAATTACGATTCACGGCCTGGTCAACGAAACGGATGACCCTGAAATCCTGCGGAGTATCTATGTGCTGCTGAAAAAACTGCTGGCCACCAGCACAGACAACGACGTCGTGGGGTATGAAGCGGACGGGACCCCCATTTCGGCTGATGATTTGGTTGCTTCCGCGCTTGAAGCCGAAGAGGACATAAAAAACGGCAGAATCGTGTCCTTACGAGAAATAAAAGCAGCGCCCGGGCCCCAATGAATACCCCCGATTTTGAAGTTGGCCTTTCTGTGCGCGCCCGGCGCGACCTTCGGGAAATCGCGCGTTATTACGCTGATACCGTGTCCGAATCCGTAGCCAATAAAAATTACGACCGGCTGATCGAAGCGATGGAATCTCTCGGAACACGGCCTGAACGATACCCTCCTGAACCCTTGCTGGCCCAATTCGGTAACTATCGTGTGCTGCGCCTTCGCAAGCTTCCCTACGAAATCTTCTACAAGATTTCGGGCAACGCCGTTATTGTTGTGCGAATTATTCATTCCAAAAGAAATTTAAAGCGAATTTTTGGGCGGTTTAAGCCTTGATGCACTGCTGTCAAGCGTCTTTGACGCGCAGACGAGTATTTTGGCGGACTTTGTCCGCTTTAGGATGCAAAAAAGGGTATTGGTTGTTTTATTCATTTGCGTTTAAAAATTTCCTGCGGACAAAGTCCGCCAAAATATTCGTCTGCGCGCCTAATGTTTATTCCGGAGTATCTGACCCCCTCATTCCGGAGGTTTGACCCCCTATGTGGATAAGTACGGCATGAGTTGGGC
>JAKLJF010000929.1 GCA_023151335.1 Thermoanaerobaculia bacterium
GAAGTGGTATTCCTCGCCGTCGAGCAGCACGGTCACCTCGCAGACCACGGGCAGGGGCATTTCGGTTTCGAGGGCTTCAAGGGGTACGTTTCCTACGCTGTGGGACATTGGTTTAAAAAGTTGAACGTCATTAATGTCATTGCGTCATTTCGTCATTGGGTCATTGGGTCATTGGGTCATTGGGTCGTTTCGGCATTGACCCAGCTGGCAAAGTTCGCGTTTCCCTTCCTAATCCTGCCGCTGATACATATCATCCGCGGCTTTGACCGCGGTCAATAGCCTGCATGACGGGAGCCCGTAGTTTTGCGGGTCAAACTTTTTTTGCCCTATGCCCACTGCCACCACCGCCGCGGTTGATCTGTTCACTGAAAAGATCGGCCGGGGTGAAAACATCGAACCGCGCGACCCCATGCCGGAAGAATACCGCCGCCACCTGATCCGGCAGATCAGCCAGCACGCCCATTCGGAGATCATCGGGATGCAGCCCGAGGGGAACTGGATCACCCGCGCCCCCTCCCTGCGCGCCAAAATGATCCTGCTGGCCAAAATCCAGGACGAAGGCGGCCACGGCCTCTACCTTTATTCCGCCGCCGAAACCCTCGGCATCAGCCGCGACGAGATGATCGCCCAGCTGCAAAGCGGAAAGGCCCGCTACTCCAACATCTTCAACTATCCCGCCCTCACCTGGGCCGACATCGGCGCCATCGGCTGGCTGGTCGACGGCGCCGCCATCGTCAACCAGGTGATGCTGCAACGTACCTCCTACGGACCCTACGCCCGCGCCATGGTGCGCATCTGCAAGGAGGAAAGTTTCCACCAGCGCCAGGGCTACGAGATCATGGCCAAAATGGCTGCCGGCACGCCCGAACAGCGCGAAATGGCCCAGGACGCCCTCAACCGCTGGTGGGCCCCCGCGCTGATGATGTTCGGTCCGCCCGACAAGGATTCGCTGCACACCAAACAAGCCTTCCAGTGGAAGATCAAACGGGAAAGCAATGATGCCCTGCGGCAAAAATTCATCGACAAAACCGTGCAGCAGGCCGAAGTGATCGGGCTGAAAATACCTGACCCCGAACTGCGCTTCAACGAAGAAACCGGCCACTACGAGACCGGCCCACTCAACTGGGAAGAATTCCACCGCGTCATCAACGGCGACGGCCCCTGCAACCGGCAACGCCTCGAACACCACATCCGGGTGCACGAGGACGGCCGCTGGGTAAGGGAAGCCGCGGCGGCTTATAACCAAAAATTCAACTGACCTATACTTAAAAGATATCGGCCTGACTTATCTCGTGATACCAACTATCACCATTCTGACAGGCTATCTGCTGGAAAAACAACGCACCACACTCAAAACCCGCGAATAATTGTATATGGACACACAACTTGATCTTTGGGAAGTATTCGTCCAAAGCAAACCCGGCCAACCCTACAAACACGCCGGATCGGTGCATGCTTCGGACAAAGGGATGGCCCTGCAAAACGCGCGCGACGTCTATACCCGCCGGGGCGAGGCCTCCGGGCTGTGGGTCGTGCGGGCCGCGGATATCGTGGCCTCCAACCTGTCGGACAACGACATGTTCTTCGACCCGGCCAACGACAAGATCTACCGCCATCCCACTTTTTACAAAATGCCCGAAGGGGCCCAAAACATCTGAGCCATGACCCAAACGGACGCTTTATTCCATTACTGCCTCCGCCTCGGCGACGATGCGCTCATCCTCGGCCACCGACTGGCAGAGCTGTGCAGCCGCGGGCCTTTTCTCGAAGAAGACCTCGCGCTCACCAATATCGCCCTCGACTACACGGGCCGGGCGCAATTGTACTTCGAATATGCGGCCAAACTGGAAGGCAAAGGCCAGACGGCCGACGACCTGGTATACCGCCGTCCCGAGCGCCACTTCTACAACCACCTCCTGTGCGAACAGCCCAACCGAGACTTCGGCTATACCATCGCCCGGCAATTTTTGTTCTCAGCCGCCGACCGCTTTCTGCTCGAAGACCTCTGCGCCAGTAAAGACGCTACCCTCGCCGGTATCGCCGCCAAGGCCCTCAAAGAAACACGCTACCACCTGACACACGCCTCCGACTGGGTAGTGCGGCTTGGCCGGGGCACCGACGAAAGCCAGCACCGCATTCAGCAAGCCTTCAACGACCTGTGGACCTACACCGGCGAACTGTTTGAAATGGATGACGCAGACCTGCAACTGCTTACGCCCGGCATCGCTGCCGACCTGCACACCGTACGCGCCGCCTGGCAGCGTGAAGTACAGCAAACCCTGCGCCGGGCTGGCCTGCAAACACCCACCGACGGCTATATGCAAACGGGTAGCCGCAAAGGCATTC
>JAKLJF010000092.1:0-7653 GCA_023151335.1 Thermoanaerobaculia bacterium
TGACTCAGCGACCTTCAAAATTAAGATGCGCGCTCATTTTGTTATTCCGATCATTTGAAATTGAACTACTGAAACCATGAGCACCATTGCTGATATCCAGGCCCGCGAAATCCTCGACTCGCGCGGCAACCCCACCGTAGAAGTGGAAGTATGGACCGAAACCGGCTTCATGGGCCGTGCCGCCGTGCCTTCGGGCGCCAGCACGGGCGTACACGAAGCCGTCGAACTCCGCGATAACGAAGAAGGCCGCTACCTCGGCAAGGGGGTACGCGAAGCCGTGAAAAACGTGGAAAAAATCCTCCGTGAAGAGATCGTCGGCAGCGAAGTGACCGACCAGATCCGGATCGACCGGGCGATGATCGCCCGCGACGGCACCCGCAACAAGGGCAAGATCGGCGCCAACGCCATCCTCGCCGTTTCGCTGGCCGTGGCCAAAGCCGCCGCCGAAGAGTTTGGCCAGCCGCTGTACCGCTACCTCGGCGGCGTCAACGCCCACGTGCTGCCCGTGCCCATGATGAACATCCTCAACGGTGGCGCGCATGCCGACAACGGCATCGACTTCCAGGAATTCATGATCATGCCCGTGGGCGCCGATTCGTTCAGTGAGGGCCTGCGCATGGGGGTGGAAATTTTCCACCAGCTCAAAAAAGTGCTCAAAAGCAAAGGCTACGCCACCAATGTGGGCGACGAAGGCGGATTCGCTCCCGGCATTAAAAACAACGAAGAGGCCATCCAGATGGTGATGACCGCCGTCCAGGCCGCCGGCTACCGTCCGCTCGACGACATTGTCATCGCGCTCGACGCGGCAGCCTCCGAGTTCTACGACGCAGAAAAAGGCGAATACGTGTTCAAAAAATCCACCGGCGACCGCCTCAGCCGCAACGACATGGTCGCCTTCTGGAAAGACTGGTGCAACCGCTACCCCATCTACTCCATCGAAGACGGCTGCGCCGAAGACGACTGGGACGGCTGGAAATCGCTGACCGAAACCCTCGGCCACCGCATTCAGCTCGTGGGCGACGACCTGTTCGTAACCAACACCGAACGCCTCCAGCGCGGCATCGACGAGAAGATCGCCAACTCGATCCTGATCAAAGTCAACCAGATCGGCTCGCTCACCGAAACCATCGAGGCCGTCAACCTCGCTACCCGCCATGCCTACAGCTCGGTGATCAGCCACCGCTCCGGCGAAACGGAAGATACCACTATCGCCGACCTGGCCGTGGCCCTGAATACCGGCCAGATCAAAACCGGCTCAGCCAGCCGCTCCGACCGGGTAGCGAAATACAACCAGCTGCTCCGCATCGAGGAAGAACTGGGCGACGCAGCAACGTACCTGGGGAGGTCTATTTTCGGGCTTTAATCCCGCCCCAGCAACTCCCTCGGACCGATGCCGAAACGTTGCGTAAAAATCCGGCTGAAATAAGCCGGGTTTTCGATGCCCACGGCTTGCCGTACTTCGGCAACGCTGGAGAACCGTTTTTGCTCCAACAGTTGCCGCGCACGTTGCAGCCGGATCTCGCGTATAAATTCCACGGGGGTAAACCCGCTCAACCGTTTCAGGGTACGGTCGAGGTTGCGCGGACTTTGGGCCATTGTTTTGGCCAAGGTATTTATCGCCAGGTCGGGGTCGTCTATTCGCTCGATAACGGCTTTTTCCGCTTTTTTCAGCCAGGCCAGGTCGGCATTATCCGGTATTGCCATTTCCTGCGCCAGGTTTGATTGATGGCGTTTTTGCCGGAGCTGCAACAGGTTGCTGATACGGGCGATCAGCAGCGCCGGTTCGAATGGTTTGGCGATATAATCGTCCACACCCAGCTGAAAACCCTGCAGGCGGTCGTCGTCGAGCGCGCGGGCGGTAAGCAGGATGAACGGTATTTGCTGAAAGACCGCCGGTTGCCGGCGCACCGCTTCCAACAAGGCGAACCCGTCCATGCGGGGCATCATCACATCCGATACGACAAGGTCGGCATGATCCCGTTCCAGGCGTTGCAAGGCCTCCAACCCGTCCGTGGCCAGTAAGACCTGAAAGTGGGGCTGAAGGGTTTCTTCCAGAAAGCGCCGCAGGTCGGCGTTGTCTTCCACGATCAAAACAACCGGCTTCTCACGGTCTGCGCCGGGTTTGAAGACACCTGAAGCCGGCGCCGCGGCAGAAAATGCGATGGTTTCAGCGGCAGGCATGGCGGTGGTCGCGCCGGCTGCCACCGGCAATGAAAAGGTGAACACGCTGCCCTGGCCCGGGCGGCTTTCGACACCGAGCGTTCCGTTCATAAACTGCGCCAGTTCCCGCGACAGGGCCAATCCGATACCGGCGCCGCCTTCCTGCTGATGAACGCCCTGGTAAAAACGTTCGAAGATACGCGGCAGGTCGTCGGGGTGAATGCCCGGCCCGTTGTCCAATACTTTCAGGGTGAGTGCACCCCGGCGCTCTGCCTGCTCCTGCCAGTACGCATCAAGCCGGACTTCACCGCCTTTTTCCGTAAATTTCAGCGCATTACTGAGCAGGTTATTGAGAATTTTTTCCAGTTTGCCGGCATCGAGGCGCAGCGCCAGATTTTCCGGGCAACGCGACTCAAACAGCAATTTAACCCCTTTGGTAGCAGCCAGCGACTCGAAGCCGGCTAATCGTTGGCGCAACCAACCGTTTACATGAATATCGTGTTCCTGCAAGGTCAATTTTCCCGCTTCGAGTCGCGACAAGTCCAGCAATTCTTCCACCAATTTCAGCAATTGTAGCGCGCTGCGCCGGGCTGCCTGTAACTGGCCGCGCAGGCTGTGCTCTTTTACAGCGGCAATAGCCGGCTCCAGCGGGGCGAGAATAAGGGTAAGCGGGGTACGAAATTCGTGGGAAATGTTGGCAAAAAAACGCGATTTGGCGGCGTCGAGCGCCGAGAGAGCCTGGTTTTGCCCGGCCATAATGCGGGCGGCACGCTCCCGGGCAAAACTGATCTGCCGGTATTGGTAGGCCGCGAGCGCCAGCAACAGGGTGATTACAACCGCTATGCCCAACAGAAGGCGCTGCCGGTTGATATTTGCGGCTGAAATCCGGAGTTCGGCGTCCCGTCTAACCAGCTCTGTTTCTTTTTCACGGGTTTTCAGTGTCGCTTCCATGCTGGCTAAATGTTTCCGGTAATCTTTAGCGGACAAAGAATCATTCACGGTATTGAGTTGCCGCAGATAGAACAGCGCTTTCTCATAATTTTTTTCCGACTCATAAATCATCAACAATACGTTCAGTACGTTGCGTTTGTCGATCAGTTCAGTCAGAGTGGGCGCCAGCCTTTCCGCTTCTGCTATGTATGGCTTTGCTTCGGCCGGCCTCCCGTTTTTGATCAGGGCCAGTCCGTGATAGGCCGTGTTACCGCAACAGAGCTGATTGCCGTATTTTTTTCCAAGGGTTTCGGCCTCTTCCAGATATTGCAGTCCTTTTACGTAGTCGCGTTTTTCAATCAGACTGATACCCATACAAGCTTTGATCCGCCATTCCACTGTCCGGTCGCGCAGCTTAAGGGCCAGTGGCAAAGCGATCTGTAAAAAATAAATCGTGCTGTCGTGCAGGCGCAGCGCATCGTATTCATACGCGATATCGTACAGGGCGTTTAACTGAGTCTGTTCGTCGCCCGTTTGTTGCGCGATCCGGTAGCGTTTGTGGCGGTAATTCAAAGCGGCCCGGTGCTGCCCCTGCCGGTTTAAAAAATAAGCCAGACCTGTCGCAAACCAACTTTGATGATCCGGGTTATCGGGATGAAGATAACGCGAGGTGGAATCGAACAACGCCGTCGCCTCTGCCGCGCGATCCAGGGCAGCATGGCAGACCGCGAGATTACGGTAGACAAAGAACGTGTCGAAGGGCTCCCCGGACTTCAAAAAAAGCGTTTTAGCCTCTGAATAACAGGCAATAGCATTTTCATAAAAGCCCTGATTGTGCTCAACGATGCCCAGATTGTGCAAAGCGTCGGCCTGTTTATATGGAGCGCCTTGCGTCCGGAACATTTGGATAGCCTGGTTCAGGTAGAACCGCGCGCTATCCGGGGGGCCTTCGACACGATACCGGTTTCCAATAGCCAGCAATAAATCTGCTTTTTCCAGGTCGTTTCGGGCATTTTTCAACAGGCGTATAAGGCTGTCCGATGATTGCTGCGCCGGCAGCACGACACTGAAACCCAGTAAAAAGAAGGCAACAGAGCAAGGTAAGCGCACCATAATTTTGGCGTTTATGATCAGATACGGACAACAAATATACCCGGTTATTGCCCTTATCCAACCAAGGCTTACCCCTTATCGCTACCTGACACCCCGCCGCGTTCAGCGTATGACCACAAACCGTGCCCGCATCCTGCCAACACCGTCGGACAACTCCAGCCAATAAGGGCCGGGCGCGAATTGACCGGTTTGCACCCTTGTCTCGGCAAATCCCTTCGGCGCTCCGATTGTTTGTTCCGACAGTACGCGGCCCGCAGGGTCGAATACCCGCAACAGGACGGTAGTCTCCGCCGGTTGTATAAACTGCACGGTCAGCCGGTCCGATGCCGGATTGGGAAATATCTTCATCTTCATTTCCGGGATTTGCCCCGGGTTGCTGCTGCGCGTGTCTGCACCGCTGAAAGGCACGGCCTCAAACACTTCAAATGAAGCGGTCAGTTCGCATCCCGCCGCATCTGTAAGCGTTACCGTGTACGTTCCGGCCGGCACCCCGGTCAGGTTTTGATCGGTAGTGCCGTTGGACCATAGGAAAGAATAGGGCGGCGTTCCGCCAAAAACCAGCAGATACACGGCGCCATCCGGGAAAAATGGGTTTGTAGCGGGTACAACCGTATGCGCGATGCTTAGATCGCAGTCCGGAACCGTCAGTTCGAACTCCGCCGTTTCCACACAGTCGTCGGAAGAAATGACCGTAACCGTGTAGACGCCCTCCGGCAGGCCCGTCAGGTCTTCCGAGGTTGCACCGTTGGACCATTCAAAAGAGTAGGGCGGCGTACAACCTTCCACGCTCAGGTCGATGGCGCCGTCGGATGCGCCGGGTTGGGAGGGCGGCTGTACAACCCCGTCGATAAGCAACCTGGGAATAACGGTAAAACAGGCAAAGGCGTCGCAATCGTCAAACATAAAATTCTCATTGACATCGATAACGAAAGTATAAATTCCGGGCGGATAGGCGCCGACAGCAGTTGCCGGAAAACCGCCCGCGGCATTGGTGATCACGATACCCTGGTGAAAAATCGGATCGCCAAAGGCAATCGGGCAGCCCGCCTGCACTTCGTACGGATAAACGGTATTCCTGTGGAGGCTAAAACCCGTCATATTGACGATTTGCCCGGCAAAAAACACCGGTCCGGGAACGGGTACGATAATCATTAATTGATCATTCTTATCGTAAACGCAGGTTTCTCCCGCACCGTTCGGTCTGTCGCCGCCGCCATCCCCGACTTCCCCGCAGTCGTAATCGGAATCTCCGGCCGTATTGCAATCACATTCGGCGCGATCCATATCAGCATCGATATCGGCAAGATTCGGGTTTATTACCGGGTCAGTCGGACATCCGGGATGATCGAGCGGGTGAAACGCGTAACTTCGGATGTCTTTTTTGTCCGGTACCTGGTCGTCATCGGTATCGGTGAGCAAATAACTGCTGCAAAACCGGTTTTGCTCGTCAAAATCCACCACCCCGTCGCCCTCCGCGTCCGATTTCACGGTTGTTTCCTGTGCCCGGCCGCCGAAAAAACTGGTGGCGACTTGCCAGAATCCTTCTATCGGTACCTGTCCGTACACCTTCCAGCCGCTGCGATGGTGAGGCGGCCAGGGGTCGAGTACGTAAATGTATTTTTGTTCCAGGGGCGCCTGGGGATTGAAGCGATAACCCGCGACCACCATGACGTGCCCCGGAATTGTAATAATCATGGGTTTGCCCGCATCCAACTCGGTTACAATATCACTGAATAATGGAATATACCCGCGAAACGATACCGGAACCCCGTTCATTGCCCAACTATACACTGCCGTGATTTCATTAATATAAAAACCGCGGTTGTGCCCCAAATCCATTTCCGCCCAGGGTTGATGGTCTTTGAAAGCCTGGAAAGAAATCCGGTCCTGGCTCAGGTCGCCGCCGGCATAGTTATTGATCATGGCAATGCAGGCTCTCGGGCAATACCAGGTACAGTGTTCGCACCCCTTCAGGGCATGCTCATCCGGATGCCCGTCATCCCAGGGGCCCAGTGATCCGGAAAATTCGGAACACCCGGGCCGCGTAAACAAAACCGGGAAAGGGGGCGGAGGCGGGGGCATAGGCGGCGGATCATCGTTGGAAACGCACAGCATCCGGGTGTCTTTATGTTGAAGCAAATGCGGTACGGGCAGCAGTTTTACCTGTTCGTTTGCCGGCGCCGGCGCTTTGCGAAACAGCCAGACGGCATGTTCGGTCAATTGTTTGGGCGTCAGCACAAAAACGCGCCAGTAAAAAATACCATACCCGGGAAGCATGGCGTAGCTCGTATCCTTTAATTCCACGTCCACCAGCAGGTTTTGGAAATCAGGCCCCTGCGAGGAGACCTGCAAGCGGTAGCCCGTGACACCCGGCCGGGCGGCCCAGACCAGGGTAGCGGAATCGGTGGCGATCACCGCTTCATTCAGGGGAGATATCTGGATAGGATTCGGCTTGCCATAGTAACCGCCGATGAAATACGTGCCCCAATCATATTCCCGCCAATCGTTCGTCAGATTGTTGTCGTAACCGTCGGGACACAGTCCGTGCGTGGACAAGGGGCCATAGCCCGAACGGTCGACGAAAGTTCCCTTTTTCCACAAATGCTTCTGCTGGGCATGATCGTGGGGTATGCCGGGCATGTAGGAACCGGTATTGGACCAGGCTACAAAATCCTGTATCCCGGCAATAGAAATGCCTCCGCGATAAAGCCCCACTTCGTCGGCCGCGACATCGAATACGACAGAATCGCCCTGCGTATAAAAACTGCCCGACTTGTCGGTAAAGGAAGGATCATCCTGGCCCTGGCCGAAATAAACGGTGAGAAAGGAACGGCCTGGCAGCGTCCAGGCGGGCAATTGGGCAATGGTGGCGCCCTGGCCGTTCACCAATTGCCAGCCCTGCAAAGATTGGGCCTGGGCCCCGGCATTGTACAATTCCACAAAACTGTGCAAAAATCTGCCCAGGGGGTCTTTTTTGGCAAAGGGCCTGATTTCATTGATTTTTAAATTTCTGGGCGGACCCAATTGCAATATTATCTTCCCGGCGGCATGCTGGGAAAGTTGAACAGGTGGCTGCGCCGAAACAGGGCAGAGGGAACAGATAAACAGCAAGGCGGCAAACAGGCTTTTTCCCTCAAGGAAAATACCGCACCGCCCCCGCGCACGGAGGACATCAAATGGTTTCATCTCTCAAATGTTTGTTTGTGAAGAAATCGGATACGGGAAAATGAGCCCTTATAAATCCGGCTGAAAGGTGCGAGCCCTGGCAACAGGTGTTTTGCATTAATCCGTCAAGTTTTTGCATTTTCCGGCCAATTGACGACCCACCACCTGTTTCAACCCTTTCTAAACCCCCATAAACCTCATAAACCCCATAAACCCTCATAAACCCTTATAAACCCGCCTACCCAAACACCCGCCGCACCACCTCCTCCCGGTAATTCGCCCCTA
>JAKLJF010000092.1:7663-11582 GCA_023151335.1 Thermoanaerobaculia bacterium
TTTTCCCAATTGCACCATATTCCCTTCGAGCGTGTCAATTTTATTAATGGCGACGATGTAAGATTTGTGAATGTGGATAAAACGCTCCAACGGCAGGGTCTGAAAAGACCATCGTATTAGTGGAAAATGCAAATTGCCGGCGGCTCCGGGCAAAGTTTGCCAGACGAGATGGCGCGAATTTTGCGTTATTTGTTGTTTAAAAGAAATAAAATGAAAACAATATGCTCATTATTTGCCCGATTCACAGGTCTGCATTTTTCAGCCCTTCTGGTCATTGCCGGTTTGTCGTATCCGGCGCCTTTGCTGTCCGGCAACCCGCCGTTGACTGCACCCCTGGCAGCAGGTCCTGCCTGTAAGGGCGATTTAAAAATCAATGAGATCAGGGCTTTTTCCACCGAAGGTCCCGAAGGTGATTTTTTGTTTTCGTTTGTGGAGATTTACAACAGCTCCAATCATCAGCAATCTTTGAAAAACTGGCGATTGTTCAATGGTCAGGGCGATATGATCGCCGCCTTGCCTTCCTGGAAGCTGCCGGCCCGTTCGGCGCTCCGGGTCTGTTTCGGCAGCGGAACCGATGACAGCGATTTTTCGGACGGAGAAGGTATCTATTACACGATGGGCGATTCCATCGTATTCGACCAGGCCGCCGACGAGGTGGCTTTATATTTCGGCAAAGAACCGCTGCCGAAAGGCAAACATGCAACTGCCAATGGCCTGAAAGACTATGCGGCCTGGTCGGCCAATGGCGCGTATCCGGGCGGCATTTTTCACCAAATCGCCGTCGATCAGGGTTTATGGCCGGCGGGAGCATTTGTCGATGTTTCCGGTCATGGGGTGTTGTCTGCCTTTGGTTTATGCCCGGACGGGTACGACCATAACGACCCCGATGACTGGCGGGAATACGATTGGGGGCCCTATTTTGCAGGATCATACCGCGCCGCGCCGAATCCCATTCAAACCGCCCCCCTGCACGGCGCCGCCGACGACGGGCCGGTGTCGCTCGAATGGGCAGCCAGAAACAACGCGACGGGATATCGCTTGCAGATCGCCGACGACGAATCGTTTGATAAGCCGCTCGTGAATACGGTAGTTGCGGGGACGACATTCCTGGCGGATTTGCCCGGCGGCGTGTACTATTGGCGCGTCAGAGTGATTGACGAGACGTGTGGCGAGCAGGAGCCGGCGGCAGTCTGGCAATTCGGGTTGATCGGGGCGCAAGGCGCCGACGGCGCGCCCGTCCTGTTGAACGTACCCCAACGGTACCAACGCAAGGACACCCGCTTGTTGTGCCTTTCTTTCGAGCCCAGGCATATTTACCGGCAAAGACCCGGTTGCTCCGAAGCAGCCGATCCCTGGGGCCCCTGGGACGGCGAACACCCCAACGGCCATGCACTGGGCGTGTGCGCTCATTGTGCCAATTACTGTGCCCGAGCCTGTAATGTCATGGTCAACCATTATTTCGGCGGCGATATGAGCCAGGACAGGGTCTCCTACGAGATATTTAAAAACTACTATCATGGCCCGGAAATAGACTTCGGGCATGGCTCGGGTTTCCGACCCCAGCAGACCATAGCCGGGTTGTTTTATTCGCTGATCGGCGTATCGATCGGTTATTACGAACAGCAGCTGCCTTTCGACAGCCTTGTTTCCCGAATCAATGCCGGCCGGCCCGTGTTGTTCGGCAACGGCAACCATCAAATGGTCATCAGCGGCTACCGGATACTGGACGACGGTACGCGACTGGCGTACGTGCGCGACCCCTGGCCTTCCGGAAAAAGCGGCTGGTTTTTGTTCAATACGTTACGCGTGGTGAAGTTCTGGTTGCTGTACGGCAATATTACCGGAAGAATCCAGGAACCCGAAATCAAAACGGACGCCGACGGCGACGGCGCGGTCGATTTCGACGAACAAAAACGGTTTTGCAGCCATTATCAACAAACCGACACCGACCGGGATGAAGTGCCGGACAAACAGGAAATCCGCAGCTATACTTTCCACGATTGGGATCACGTTCACGATAACGACCCGCTTCCTTTCCCCGATATCGACGGCGACGGTACCTACGCCGAATGTGATTGCGATTCGGACAATGACGCCGACTTCGACGGCGGCGAAGACCTGAACGGCGATGGCAGCAGCCCCATCGGAGCAAGCGAAACCTGCGTGTACGATAAAGACGATAAATTGGTTTTTATCGCCACCAATAAGCAAATATATCTCGCCGGCGAAAATGTAGAATTGCGTGGCAATTCGCATCATGCCAACTCGACTTATCCGTATGAAATAAAATCGGGCTGCCCTGACCTGTCCACAGGCGACGCACTGGGCAGGACCGGGGATGTGACGACACTGGCTTCCGGCGCTTATACCCAAAACCTCGGCGGTTTTCAGCCGGGACAATACTTGGTCGTGCTGGATATCCTGAAAGACCAATTGTACCAGGAGCCCGACAATTGGGACCCCTGGACCTGCTTTCTGGTCATTCCCTGCCTGATCCTGATCGATCCGTTCATCATTCCTGCTTCCGCGCCTGCTGTTCCCGACGGCGCAATCGATCTCAGCGTGAGCGACGGCGCGCCGCCATACGTTTTTCTTTGGTCCAACGGCGCTGCCACCGAAGATTTGGCGGGCATACCGGCAGGTATCTACACGGTTACCGTCAGCGATCAGGAAGGATGTTCCCGAACGGCGGAAATCGTCGTGCCGGTTTGTTCAATGGAACTACAACTAACGGTGCAGCCGGTAACTTTTCCGGGCGGCTCCGACGGCGCTATCGATCTGACCGTGACCGGCGGAACGCCGCCCTTTGGCTATTTATGGTCAAACGGCGCCACCACTGAAGATTTGCTCAATATCCCGCAGGGGCCGTATTCCGTTCAGGTAAACGATGTGCAGGGTTGTATTCAATTTGCAGAAACTTTTGTGTCGGAGTCGTCCTCTAATGCACGCCCGACGGAAACACGTGAGGCGTCTTTCGGCGAACCGGGATTCCGGATTTTTCCCAACCCGGCACGCGATTGGATGACCGTGCAATTTTCGAACGATCCGGCAGCCACGCGGTATTTGTCCGTGAGTAATACGCTTGGGCAAACGGTATTGAACCAGGAAACAGCCGGTCAGGAAGCCCGGATACAGACCGGTCGGTGGCCGGCAGGTATTTACCGGCTGGAAGTATCGGATAGCCGGGGTCGTAGGGCCGCGTTATTTGTCGTTTCAAAATGAATTGGCACGCTTTTAAAACACCCTTTTCACCACCTCCTCCCGGTAATTCGCCCCTACCGGCAGCCGCTCCTTTCCCAATTGCACCATATTCCCTTCGAGCGTGTCGATTTTATTGATGGCGACGATGTAAGACTTGTGAATACGGATAAACCGCTCCGGCGGGAGGGTTTCTTCCAGGCTTTTTAAGGAGTTAAGCGACAGAATACGCCCCGAAAGCGTGTAAAACGCCGCGTATTCGCGCATGCTCTGGATATACAGGATGTCGTCGTATTTGAGCCGGTGCACCTTGTGTTCAGATTTGACAAGGATATGATCTTTTGCAGCTTGTGCCTCCCGGGTGGCGGGCGGAGCGGCCGGCGGGCCCGATTTGGCCTGAATGAGCACGATAGCCTTATTTACGGCCTGCAAAAAACGTTCGAAAGAAAAGGGTTTGAGCAAATAATCCGTCACATCGAGCGCGTAGCCTTCGAGCGCGTATTCGGCGTAGGCAGTGGTAAAGATGACGACGGGTTTGCGCGGCAGGGTGCGCAGGAACTCCACGCCGGTGAGTTCGGGCATTTGAATATCCAGGAACAGCAGGTCGATGTGTTGTTGCTGCAAAACGGCCATGGCTTCCAGCGGGTTGGCACAGGAGGCCGTGAGTTCCAGCCGGGGCAGGCGGCCGATGTAGTTGCCCAGCAGCGCGCGGGCGAGTTCT
>JAKLJF010000092.1:11592-11841 GCA_023151335.1 Thermoanaerobaculia bacterium
AAGTGACATGGCGTTGTTTTTAACAAAAAGGCTTTGTCAAATGTACAGCCTCAAACGAAAATCCGCAACTCCACCGAAAACACTTCCGGTCCGGCTTCAATCTGTAATTCATGCAGGTCCGGGTACACCAGTTCCAGTTGCCGCCGTACGTTCTGCAGCCCAATGCCGCCGGCCTGATCCTTGGTATAATGGTTGTCGGGTACGCTGTTTTGCACCTGCAAAAAGATATGGTCGTCGCCGGTGGTCAAC
>JAKLJF010000930.1 GCA_023151335.1 Thermoanaerobaculia bacterium
AGCAGGTGACGCTGATGAGCAAGCGGGCGCCGATGAGGGGAAAGAGTGCGGCTACCTCGTCTTCCGTCAGCGGGAACTGGCGGTGGTAACCCCGCACGAGGTGAGCGATAGCCGTTAGCGGGTCGGGTTTGTGCATGGCCACGTAGGCGGCGGCAATGGCCAGGTCGTTGACGGTATGGGTGTATGTCACGTCGCCGAAGTCGATCACGCCCGGTACAGTGGGTTTTTCCGGGTTGTGGCCGACGAGGATGTTGTAGTCGTTGGCGTCGTTGTAGTTGACGTTTTTGCGCAACCCGGGCAACAATGGGAGCGCTTCTTGTTCAAATAGTTGTAAAAACCGGCCGGCCAGCGCCTGTTTTTCCTTGCCGGCAATTTTAGATAAATGATCGCGTGTCCAGACCGCCTGTGAAGGGTCCCATTTGATGAAACGGTGCGCGGCGGGGTGGTCGAAGCCGGAGAGGGCGGCGCAGAGTTTGCCGCACATCTCGCCTACGCGCTCCAGCAGTTCCGGCGTGTGCGGATTGACGTCGGCGAAACAACGCCCTTCGATCCAGGTCAGCAGGCGGATAAAACGCCGGGACTGATCCGGCGCGGTGATGGCAGCAATGGGTTCGCCCTGGGCCGTGGGTATTACCCGCGGCACTTCGAGACCCAAACCAGCCGCCGCCAGGCGCTGCATCACGGCGTTTTGCAGTTCGAGGTTTTCGCGGCGTTCCGCCGGGTTGGCTATTTTAAAGGTATAGATACCGCCGCAGAGTGCTTCCACCCTGAAATTCAGGTCGATTTCGCCGGGGAGGGGTTTTACGGAAACGTCGAGGCGGTAATGTTCGCGGATAAGCGTAGCAATATAGTCGGGTGTGAATGGCATAGGGCGGCAAAAGTAGGGGTCATAATACGACGGGTTTAAGGTTTTTCAACAGCAGCCAACTGAACACTAAACTTCCGCACAACACAAACAGGTAAAACGGTAACAACGTATCCTTTTCCGGCAGATCGGAAAACCAGATCACGGTGGCGGAAAAGCTCAGCACGGCGCCATAAGTGATTCCTTTCACCAGCATCAGGGCGGCCAGCACATAACCCCACGCCTGCCGCCGCCAGAGCAGCACGGCGCCGAGCATCATGTTGGGCACCACAAAACTCAGATCGAGCGCAAAAATCAGACTGGGCGAAGCCGGAGGCCGGCCGGTAAAAATGAAATTGATGCATTGCCCGGCTTCCACGATAATCAGGGGCAGGGCTATGGCCACCAGAAATGCGGCGATCCAGCGCACCGGCGTTTTTTCTTCGAACCAATGCGACAGCGTGTCGGTGTCGAGGTGCCAGAGGCCGAGGGCCAGGGCGTACACCGATAAAGCAAAAATAGCCACGTACAACAGGAAAAACCAGTTGAACGCCGCGCCGAACAGGTAGAAAGCGTAGTTGTAAAACAGGTAAACCAGCAGCCCCACCACACCAGGCGGTAGAATTCAGTATCGCGGTACAGGTTTGGGAGCAGCAGACCACCCAGTGAAGCGATGGCGCTCAAGGTAATCAGGAGATAAGAAAGGGTGCGGACCGTTTTCATGTTGCGGATTTGAATAAACGGCCGCAAGCTGCTCTGTCGCAACCAAATATTACATGGAGTCAGATCATTGGAAATTATGATTTGAGTAAGTTTCTACCATTTAAATAGTGGAAACGCCTGCCTCTTGCCTTCTGCCCTAACCTCCAGAAAATACATGTTTTCCGGCAGTTCGCTGTCCAGCAAAACCGGAATCTGGTGTCCTCCGGCATTCAGGCGGCCATTGAAAGCGGGTTTTATAAAACGGCCGAGCCTGTCTGTCAGATTGATTGTAACCACAGCCGGTTCGTTCAAAGTCAGGTGGCAGTTTGTTAGTCCCTGCCGGACGGGGTTGGGCTGAATTTTGGCTATTGAAGGGGTGCTGGTCTGTTGTTCGTCGAAACGATCAAGTTGTTCAACCGGCAGGTGGTTGCCGTATATCTGAGCGATGAAGACCCCGGCGGATAAGAATATGTATTACCGGTAAGTAGAATCTTGCCGTCATCTTGTAGCACAATATCTTCAAAATCGCCATACGCTCCAAAATCGAGTATCATTTTCCCGCCATTGCCAAATGTCATATCCAACAGGCCATCGGCTTCGTATCGGGCGATACCGCCGACCGGGCACCAGCATTTATACTGTGTAGTACCGGTAAGGATTATTTTGCCATCGGGTTGCACAAGCATGGAACCGACAAAGTTAAAGTCGCCTTCCACCTGTGTGTGAACAATACCGTTTTGTCCAAAACTCTTGTCAATTGATCCGTCGGTCTCGAAACGCAGCAACATAAAATCCGAA
>JAKLJF010000931.1 GCA_023151335.1 Thermoanaerobaculia bacterium
TGGTGACGCAATCCTTTAATAATGAGGAAGAAATAGAGCGCTACGACCGTTTTATCAAAGAAGTGGTGACCCTGGTGGTGGAAAAATACGACGGCACCCTGAAAGCCGAACACGGCACCGGCCGCAACATGGCCCCTTTTGTGGTCACGGAATGGGGCGACGAGGCATACGCCATCATGAAAACCATCAAACAGGCCGTCGATCCTGCCGGATTGCTCAACCCCGGCGTGATCGTCAACGCCGACGAAAAAGCGCACCTGAAAAACCTGAAAGAACTGCCCACTGTGGAAGAGGAGGTGGACCGCTGCATCGAATGCGGCTACTGCGAACACAAATGCCCCAGCCGCGACCTCAGCGCCACGCCCCGGCGGCGTATCGTGGTGCGCAGGGCCCTGCAACTGCTCGAAGCATCGGGCAACAAAAAACTATACCGCCAACTGCTGGACGAGTATCAATACGACGGCCTCGACACCTGCGCCGTGGACGGCCTTTGTGCCACCGCCTGTCCGGTAGACATTAACACGGGCGAGCTGGTGAAACGGTTGCGCAGTGAAAATCACTCCAAAACAGCCAATCAAATGGCCCTATGGACGGCACGGCATTTTGCAAAGGTGGAATGGGCCGCGCGCACAGCGCTGAAAACCGGCTTTGCCGTCAACCGGCTTTTCGGCAAAAACGCCATGCCCCGCCTCACCGCGGCCCTGAAACGGCTTATTCCTGCCATGCCTTTATGGACGGAACAGCTCGTTTATCCGCCGGACCTGGCCGCTTTAAAAATCTCCCGGCATCCGGCGGACGAAAATGCGGTGGTGTATTTCCCGGCATGCATTTCCAGGATGCTGGGTACCTATACCGGAAAAAAACAAAACGGGATGGAAACGTTCCTCAGCATTTGCCAAAAAACCGGTATCGGGGTAACCATTCCGGGAAACATCGGCGGCTATTGTTGCAGCCAGATATTTTCATCCAAAGGATTTAAGGACGCCCGTACCCGGATGGCCAATCAGGCCGTGGAACGGCTTTGGATAAGCAGCCGGGAAGGCCGCCTGCCCGTAGTCGTCGATGTGAGTTCCTGCGCCTACACCTTGCACCAGGTTCGCCCGGCGCTGACAGCGGAGAATAAAGAAAAATTCGATGGCCTGAAAATCCTGGACAGCGTCGATTTCCTGCACGACCTGGTGCTGCCCCGGGTGGAAGTAAAACGAAAGAAAAAAGATATCGTGCTGCACCCGGTTTGTGCGCTGGAAAAGATGGGTACGGTGCACAAACTGGTAAAAGTAGCCAATGCTTTCGCGCATGAAGTGACGGTGCCCCGGTACGCCGGTTGTTGCGGCATGGCGGGCGACCGCGGTTTCCTCTTCCCGGAACTGACCGCCGCGGCCACCCGGCCGGAAGCGGAGGAAGTTATACAAAAAACGTACGATGGATACTACGCTTCCACCAAAACCTGCGAAATGGCGCTCTCGGAAGCAGTGAAGAAAAACTACGAGTCTATCCTGTACCTGGTGGACGAGGGTATTTAAATGACCCAATGACATTTATATTATTCGCCGGACGAAGGGCAAATAAAAAGCCCCCGGCGGATAACCACCGGAGGCTGAGAATTTTATCAATCAAATATCAGACTCGCTTAGGCGATCTTAACATCTATTGCATTCATTCCTTTTTTGCCACGTTCCGTGTTGAAGGTGACCTGGTCGCCTTCGCGGATATTGTCGATCAACCCGGTGACGTGTACAAAAATTTCCTCGTGCGAGGCGTTGTCTACAACGAAGCCAAATCCTTTGGATTCATTGAAGAACTTTACTGTTCCATTATACATTGTAAAAAATTAAAAAAGCTGATATGGCGATTTGCCGGTGTAAAGGTAATCGTATAATTTGTAAAAAATTGATTTTCAATATTTTTAACTAAAAATACTTTGATGCAGGGTAAAATATGTTCACCCCCCGAACTTTTGCCGGTAGTCCGTAATGCTCTGCTGCACGATCTGCTGCGCTGTTACTACGTCGTGAAAGTGTTCGATCACCACCGTTTTGTTTTCGAGTTTTTTGTATTCTTCGAAAAAGTGGCGGAGTTCCTGGGTAAAGTGGGGCGGCAGTTCGGCTATACTCCGGATATGGTTGACGCTCACGTCGTGGGCGGCCACGGCGATGATCTTGTCGTCGGCATCGCCGCTGTCGAGCATGCGCATCACGCCGATCACGCGCGCTTCCACCAGGCACAGCGGAACGAAGTCAATCTGGGATAACACCAGTATGTCGAGGGGATCGTTGTCGTCGCAATAGGTTTGCGGGATAAAACCGTAGTTGGCCGGGTAGTAAACCGAGGAATACAG
>JAKLJF010000932.1 GCA_023151335.1 Thermoanaerobaculia bacterium
TCGAGACCGTGGCGGAGTTTTACGTTTTTGCCATCCAGGTATTTTACGAGTTTAATATCATGGTTGCCGGGCACACACAGGGCTACACCGTCTTTCACCATTTTCATCACCAGGCGAAGCACAGCCGGCGAATCCGGTCCGCGGTCGACGAGGTCGCCGAGAAAAATCACCCGGCGCATATCCGGATGGCTAACTTCCCAGGTGTCGGCCTCCGGCGCCGGCGTGAGCGTGTAGCCCAGTTCGAGGAGCAGTTCGCGCAACTCTTCCGCGCAGCCGTGCACGTCGCCGATGATATCGAACGGCCCGGTTTCGTGTTTCAGGTTGTTGAACAGTCGGGTGCGGGTAATAGTGGCGGCTTCTATTTCAGCCGTGCCGCGCAACACCTCCATGTACCGGAATCCCTCTTCTTTCAACTTTCCGATAGAGCGGCGTAATTGGCGGGTATGGTTAATGACGACGTGTTTGCCCACGTGCTTGCGTTCGGGGCGCACGCTATTGCGGGCAATGCACACGTCCGGGTCTTCGTTCAGCACAATGGCGGCGGCAAATAAGTGGTACTCCCGTGCCAGGTCGATGATCTTTTTCCGGTCGTCGGGGTGTACGTTTGTCGCATCGATAACGGTGAGCAGGCCGTTTTTGAGGCGTTTGCGCACCATATAGTACAACAGGTCGAACGCGTCGTCGCTGACGTCCTGGCGGGTTTCGTCGCCCGAAACCCAGGCACGGCAGGCGTCGGAACTGACGACCTCCGAAGCATCGAAGTGTTTGCGGGCAAAACTGCTTTTGCCCGATCCGGTGGCGCCGACCAGGGCGACCAGGCAGCATTCGGGGATTTTAATTTCCATCTTTTTTTATTTCTTCTTTTCGGGTGAAAACAGCCATTTGGGACGGCGCACCGAAAACGGGATCCATTTCGCCGACTTGTTCTATTTCAAACGTATAGCCGAAATGTTCGCCGATGCCAGCGCACCATTGTTGAAATTCGGCTGCCGTCCATTCAAAACGGTGGTCGCTGTGCCGGAGAGCGCCCTCTGCCAGCGACTCGTATTTGACGTTGAAATCGGCGCGCGGCGTGGTCACCACCACGGTGCGGGGGCGGGCATACTGGAACACGCTGCGTTCCAGCGCGTGCAGACGACCCGTATCGACGTGTTCGATCACCTCTACCAGGGCGGCCGCGTCATAACCTTCCAGCCGGCTGTCGCGGTAGGTAAGCGATCCCTGAAACAGTTTAAAACGATCTTTTTCCCGATCCGGCAGGCGGTGCAAATTGAGTTTGTCGGCGGCTATTTCCAGGGCACGTACCGAAACGTCCATGCCGGTGATATGCCGGAATTGTTTTTCTTTGGCGAGCAGGCGCAGGAGTTTTCCTTCGCCGCAACCCAGGTCGAGCACGCTCGTGGCGCCGCTGTCGCGCAGGCGGGCACAAGCGGTTTGCAGGCGCACTTCGTGCAGCCGGATTTTGGCTTCCACTTCCGGCGCCGGGCTTTGTTCTTCTTCCGCTTCTTCCTCCGGTACCTCCGGCAGCAGGGCATTCATCACGGTTTTGGCCAGTTTGCCCTGGTTGTTCAGGTAACGTTTGACGATCAGGGCGTTTTCCGGATGTTTGTCGAGCCAGCCGGCGCCTTTGGCCAGCAGCTTTTCCATTTCCGGTTTGCCCACGAAATAGTGTTTGTCGTTGTCCAATACCGGCAACAACACGTACAAATGGGTCAGCAAATCCTGCAAACGGCAGGTTGCCGACAGGGTAAGCGACCAGTAGCGGCTTTGGCCCCAATCGGGAAATTGTTCGTCGAGCGGCGCCTGTTCCGCGGTAATTTCATATCCGAGCGGTTCAAACAATTTGCGCAGCAACACTTCTCCGCCACGCACCGACACCACGGGTAAGCGCGCGACAAACGGCCAGGCCTCGTTGGGCAAATCGGGCTTGTCGCGGCAATTGCCGTTCAGCGCCGAGGCAAATACGCCGGAAATGGCCGTGGCAAGCCAGGAAGAAGTGACATAAGGACGGTCGTTTACATAAGCCTCCAGCGCAAAGTCGCCGCCGCGCGTATCGCGGCGCACCAGCCCGACCGGATCGAGGTCGAGCAGCAGGGCCGCCGTCGTCCGGGTTTCCGTGGCTTCCGGGTAAAACACGTGGGCTGCACCGCCTGGTACATCAAAGGTTTGCACTTTGCCGGGATGCTTTTGCAACAGATAGCCCAGGTCGGTGGCGGGCTGGCGGGTAGTGGTGAGGGTGAGGAGCATGGTGTTACGTCATTGATCGTCATTGGGCGTCATTGAGGCATTATATGAAAATAATGGTGTGAAAATAAGCGCAACCGATGCAAAACT
>JAKLJF010000933.1 GCA_023151335.1 Thermoanaerobaculia bacterium
CAGGCTGGCGAGGCGCTCATTGACCGATTGAAGGGACGGCTCATTGCGACTATTGAGCGCCAGGCGAAGATCGTTGCGCAGCTGTTCGCTGGCGGCGCGCATCGCTTCAATGCGTTTCATTATGTTTTCCAGCGCTTTATTGGCCGGAGAACCGGTGGTACGCCCTTTTTCCATATACTGTGCGTTGGCGTAGAGGATAAGCGATTTTTCCTCGCCAAGGATAATACGCCCGTTCATAGTTTCATTAAACCCGATGCTGTATAAGCGGGGTTTGGAAGCAGGAACCTTGAGCAGGAACGAACTGTCGGGTTGCCGCTGGCCGCGGGCCACTTCGCGATAGGCCAGGCCGATTGGTTCGTAAAGAGAAATGTATTGGCTATTGGCCGGCGCGCTGTAGATCTTGCAAACGAGCGTCACCTCGTCGGCGGCTTTAGCCGTTTTCTGATACGCCGGCAAGGAAAGCGGAAGCAGCAGAAAGAGGAGTACTTTTTTCATGTTAAACGAGATAAAATGTTGAATGTGGTGGGGATAAAGGCTGCAAAATTAGGTATTTCAGGTATTGATCGCCTGAAATAGCCAAAAGACACAGGCGTTTTATCACATCGTTAACATCCGGGCGATACAAATACTGCGGTTTAGCGGATCGTCAGCGTGTCTACCCGGCTGTAAAATTCGGCAATACCCGTCATTTTGACGCCTTCCACATCGGCTTTTGTCAGTTTCTTGCGTACCAGGTAGAGGGTCCATACACCCGGCTTCAGTTCAGCCAGTTTGGCAGCCGGAAACTCAATGCGCTGCTGCCCCGGCGTTGCGATCACCTCCATTGGAACGGTATTCAGCCGGTCGACGGTCTCCCATAAAAAGACAAGCACTTCTCCCTTTTCCAGTGGCGCGCCCTCCCAGGTGAAAGTGGCCGGCGATTGCCGGCTGAGGGTAGCGGAACCAAAAGAAAAAGCAGTGATGGGCGACAATTCCATCCTGAATTGTTGCGCCTTTTTCAAGTCATCCGTCCAGCTAAACACGTGTTGCGGATTATAACCGCCCGAGCGGTCGAGCCGGTAGCTAGCCCCCTCGCTGCCACTGAGTTCATTCATCAGTACGCCCTGGTAACGTATGCCGCCGGGTACGGCAGCCGGGTTTTGGGCCGCCTGGCCGGGCGGGCCTTCGCGCAGCGTCAGTTCGGCGTGCAGTTGTGCCTCGGGAACGAGGTAGCGGACGTAGCAATCAACCGTTTGGCTTTTCTTTTTCGGGCCGGGAGAACAAAACGTTCCCGCCCCGCAGAGCAACATCAAAAAAAAGAAGTATTTCATAGTAGTGGTTAAATATCTTTGCCGCCGTTACAGGCGCCTGCCGGCTGGAATAGTGCCTGCTCCCGGATGCCGCAAAGTTCCGGCGGGTTGCCTGAAATGCCAACGCTAAGCCGTTTTCTTTCACAAACCCACGCGACGCATTCACCATGCTCCGGTAGCCTTTAGCTCAATTCCGATTTGCGGCCCTGAAAAATTGCGTCATTTTGCAAGAACATTGGCATGAAGCAAGTGCTGATCACCGATGATTGCCACCCCCTGTTGACTGATGGACTGATCCGTCGGGGATATACCTGCCACTACCGGCCGGAAATTACCCTGGACGAAACCCTCCGCATCATTCATCCCTACGAAGGACTGATCATCAACAGCAAGATCATCGTCGACCGGATTTTTCTAGATAAAGCGGAAAACCTGCGATTTGTCGGCAGGCTCGGTTCCGGGATGGAAATCGTGGACCGCGAATACGCCGCCACTAAAGGAGTGGCGGTGCTCAGCAGCCCGGAAGGAAACCGGAACGCGGTGGCCGAACAAGCGCTGGGCATGTTGCTGGCCCTGGCCAATAACCTGATCCGGGCCGATCGCGAAGTGCGGCAAAACGTTTGGCGGCGCGAAGCAAACCGCGGGTTTGAATTGAGTGGAAAAACGGTCGGCATCATCGGGTTCGGGCACACCGGCAGCCAATTCGCCCGGAAACTGGCGGGAATGGACATGCAGGTGCTGGCTTATGACAAATATAAAACCCGTTACGCGGGCGATTTACCCTGGGTGCGGGAAACCTCCCCCGACGAACTGATACAACAAGCCGACATCATCAGTCTGCACCTGCCCCTGACCGAAGAAACCAAACATATTGTCGATAAAACGTTCATTGAACGCTGCAAACCGGGGGTTATCCTCCTCAACACCGCCAGGGGCAGCTGCGTAAAAACAGCAGACCTGGTGGATGCACTTGAAAGCGGCAGGGTAGGGGGCGCCTGCCTGGATGTGTTTGAAAACGAAAAACCGGCCACTTACAGC
>JAKLJF010000934.1 GCA_023151335.1 Thermoanaerobaculia bacterium
GGCATACACTACGGCAAAACCATTCATTATTGGTACGACAACTGGATGCGCAACAAGGAAAAGGTGTTGGCTAAATACGGCGAACGGGTATTCCGTATCTATTCCATCTTCCTGGGCTGGTCGGTATTTATCGCCAGACAAGGCAGCTCGACGGCCTACCAGATTGTTTGCCGGAAAAACCTGAACACCGCCGACCGGAACCGGTTTATCGGCGCCACAAATCTTGGCGAAACGGAAACCAGTGCCGCCGCCGCCACGCTGCGACCGGCGCTTACATAAAGAACCGCGGATTCGACATGCCTTTCTTCCGTTTGACCAGGTCGGCAAAAAATAACACCTCGAAAGCGCCGCCGGCAGGAGAACGCAGTTTGGAAAGGGTCAGGTCATAAGCAGCGCCCACGCCGATGCGCGGATTCACCTGCCAGTAGGCCAGCAAGTCCAGCGATTCACCCCAGCCGTCGCCGCCTGCACGGTAGGCAATGCCTGCCGTCACCATTTGTTTTATTTCCAGGTTGGCTGTGACATCCACGTCGATCGGGGCATGGTGGACGTACTTCACGAGTACTGCCGGCAACAGGTTCAGGTCTTTGCCCAGGGGTATGACCCCACCCGTGGTTCCGTAAAAGTGCGGTCTTTCCTTCGCGGTAGTGATATTTGGGTCGGTATTGACGCCGATTGTGTTCCGGACAATGCGGGGCACGGAAAACCCGAAATATAAACGTTCGGAAAAAGTGCCATAAATGCCTGCTCCGAAATTGGCATACGCATGCGTGTACCGCTCGTCTTCCAGAGACAGGTCATTGCCGTTCAGCGGCTTCGCCTGGGTAAAATCCAGACTGAGCACCCGTAAATTGCCCGAAACGCCAACCCTCAGCGAAAATTCCTTGGCAGCAATCAGGTTATACGAATACGCCGCCGACAACTGTACATCGCGGTGCAACCCGATGCTGTTGTGCGATAACACGCCGCCTACGCCTACCCGTTTGGAAAAAACGGGGGCATGCATGCTGATCAGCGCCGAACGGGGCGCTCCTTCCAGTTTGTACCACTGGTTGCGGTACATAGCCGTCATCGTCGGCACGCCACGGGTGCCCGCGTAAGAAGGATTGATCAGCAGCTTGTTATACATAAACTGCGTGTAATGATGCTCCTGCTGGGCAAGGGCTGCCAATGGGAGAATAAAAAGCAACAGAAATATAGAATTCTTATTCATAATGATAAGGGATTGTGCATGAATGTTTATGAGGGTTTATGAGGGTTTATGAGGGTTTATAAACCCTCATAAACCTTCATAAACTAACTCACCGAAACACCTCGATAAACCCGCTGATTGGTTTCTTATCGGGAGTCGGTTGGAAATAATAGAAATATGTGCCGTCGGGCAGGGGCTGACCGGCTTTGCCGTCGAGGGTGCCCTGCCAGGCATTGGTCGGATCATTTTTATACGGTGCTGCCTGGTATACTTTATCTCCCCATTGGTTGTAGATCACCAGCGAATTGTTGGGATACAGGTCCGTTTCCAGGCAGGGAATTTCCAAATAATCGTTAATACCGTCGCCATTTGGCGTGATGACGTTCGGGATGTAGGAACAGAACGTTTCCCGGACAGTAATAGTCACCGCGGCTTCATCACAAAGGTCGGGGCATGCTTCGGAACACACTTGGTAAACAAAGCTCACCCGTCCATTGTCGGCGCCGGCCTGATAAGAGAACTGTCCGTTTCCGGTTACTGTCAGACCAGGCAAGTCGGTTATTAACGTCACGATATAATCGTCCAATTCAAGTTGATCGTTCCGGATCACATCGATGCTGTCCAGCAGGGCGCCTGTTTCCACCTCGAAATCAAGGTCGTCCACGGCGTCCGGTTGCTGGCCTTGCCGAACCAGGGCTGAGTCGAGTGGTGTCAGGCAGCCGTTCCAGTTCGCCTGTACGGTGTAAATGCCAGTAAGTGCCGGCCCCAGATTCTCGATCAGCAATGTATTTGTATTGGGATACGGCGGTTTAGGCCCGTTCCAGATATAGGTGGCGCCGGGAATGACCGGTGTCGACAAGGTAATATCGTCGCCTGCACAACCGATCTTGTCACTGATAACCGGATCCAACGGCGTCAAAGCCAATACTTCCACCTGTACGGAACACATCGCCGAATTGCCCGCGGCATCGGTCGTGCGGAATTCCAGCAACTGCTGACCAACGGGGAAAAATGTTCCGGTGGCAGGGCCAGCGAGCTGTTCTACGAAGGGAGCGCCGCAATTGTCGGTAGCAATCGGGTAATCGAATTGAAGTTCCACACCATCGCAACTGGAAACGGATTTTGCTGCGGCCAG
>JAKLJF010000935.1 GCA_023151335.1 Thermoanaerobaculia bacterium
TTCCGACCTTTACCGCCTTTATTCACTTTTTACATTATGACAAAGAATATTTCGCTGATCCTCAACGGTATTTTGATACTGGCCGTAGCGCATTTGTACTATTTGAATTTTTCCAAAAAAACGGCGCCGGAACAGTCATCGGTGATCCTTCCGCCTGTTTCGAGCAGCGGCGGCGTAAAAATCGCCTACGTCAACGCTGATACCCTCGACGCCAAATACGAATGGCTGAAATCGCAAAAAGCAGCGCTGGAACAACGGGTTCAGAATGCGGAAAGAAGTATGTACGCCAAAAAAGAAACCCTGGTAAGAGACATGTCGGCCTTCAAACAAAAAGCCGACAGCGGTACCGTGCCGCCGGCTGAATTGGAAAAAGAATATAACGCGCTGATGCAGCGGCAGGAAAAACTGGCCGAGGAGGAACAACGCCTTGGTAAACAACTGGCCGACGAACAACAAAAAGCCATGAACGAACTCATGGCCAACGTGGAAGCCAAACTCAAAAGCCTGCAAAGCCAGATTGGTTACGACTATATCCTGTCGTATTCCAAAGGCGGCGGCCAGGTATTGCTGGCCAATGACAGCCTGGATATCACCCGGCAGGTACTGGAACTGCTGAATGCCAAGGAAAAATAATTTTAAAGGTTACTGGTTAGCGGGTTTCTGGTTGGAAGGTTGGCGCCAACCCTCTAACCAGAAACCTTCCAACCAGTAACCCGCTAACCTGAAATATGCTACGCCCTGCCACCTTTTCCGATATTCCGCTTATCCGCGAACTGGCGCACCGCATTTGGTGGGCGTATTATCCGGGTATTATAACGGATGAGCAGATAGCCTATATGCTCGATCTGGTATACAATGAGCGGGCGCTCGGGCAGCAAATGACGGAGGAAGGACAACAATTCTGGCTGGCCGAGGCAAATGGAATGGCAATCGGTTACCTCTCCGTCAGCCGGCAGGAGGAAGGCGTTTATTTCCTGCATAAGTTTTACCTGGATACGGCCTTTCGGGGAAAAGGATTGGGAACGCTGGCATTTCATGCACTGCAGGATCAGTATCCGGACCTGCAGGAATTGCGGCTGACGGTGAACCGGCAAAATTTCAACAGCGTCAATTTTTATTTCAAAGTGGGATTTGTCATCGAGAAATGCATGGACACACCGATCGGGCGGGGTTTTATAATGGACGATTTCCAAATGCTTTGGCGGCGCCCAAAAAAATAAAAGCGGCGCTCCTTTGCGCCGCTTTGTTATTGTCGCCTCGAGAAAGTCTGTAATCCTGTATGTTGTAAATACTTTTTATTTACCTCGCGCAGAATTGACAAGTCAAAGGTGCGGCCCCCATAAAGGAAAACAACAGACGAAAAACGTGGATTTGTTACCTGGCATTAAGGATCTGTTTCAAGAGATTTTTACCATAAAATATTGTGAATCAGGTTTTTCATATTTCAAAAACAGGATTTTGACGATAATTATCCGCCAGTTATTTATCAGGAATTTTTAATCATTTCAATATTATCCGCACCCAGTCAAGCTTTCATTTCCGCAACTTGAACCGATCTGCTTCCCATGTCGCGTCACCTGACACAGGCCTATCTCGCCCTGGCAGCCATCTGCCTGATCTGGGGCACCACTTATACGGCTATCAAGTATGCCGTGCGCGATTTTCCGCCTTATATGCTGGTGGGTATCCGGCAAACGGCCGCGGGGCTGATACTGTTGTCCTGGGCTTTTATGACCGGCCGGGTGCGGGCGGCCGCATTTCCGCCCGGTATGCTGGATGCGGACATGCCGGCATCGCCCCTTACAGGGCGGTATGTTTTCCGTCAGGTACTCACCGGGTTGTGCACGATCACCGGCGGCAACGGGTTCATTACCTGGGGGATGCAGCATGTGCCCTCGGGCCTGGCTTCCGTCATCGGGTCGCTCACACCGGTAGTGGTGGTGCTGATCAACCTGGGCTGGAAGGGCAGTGAACGGATCAATGGCCGGATCATCGCCGGCGTACTGCTCGGTTTCGGCGGTTTGGGGCTGATCTTTCACCACGGCTGGGCCGATTTTATGAATCCATTGTACCGGCTGGGCATATTGGGCTGTTTTGCCTCCTGTTTCACCTGGTCGCTGGGTACGGTCATGTCCAAACGCTGGAACGACCCGCGGGTGCCGCCCTCGCTGAATGCCGGCATTCAGATCACAGCCGGCGGCCTGGGCGGTTTTGTTTTGAGCGGCCTGTTCGACGTCAGCCACCAAATACGGCATACGCCGGAGAGTTGGGCTGCGGTAATTTATCTGGCGGTGATCGGTTCGGCAGTCGCGTTCACCTTATATA
>JAKLJF010000936.1 GCA_023151335.1 Thermoanaerobaculia bacterium
CCGTAGTGCAGGCGAAGGTAGTACAGCGCGTTCATGCTGAGCTCGGTGAACTCGAAATGCCGGGTATGACGCAGCAGTTGTTCGAGCAGTTCAATACCGGTCTGATGCACTTTTTTGGACAACAGCGTCATGGCGGTCGCCCATTTTTTATGACATTCGAAGTGCGCCTTTTGCCGGTCGGTGTAGCCCGGCTCGTTATAGTCGAGCAGGAATACTGCGTCGAGCAGCCGTTCTTTCAGTTTGTTTTTCAAACTGTGCAATTTTGGCACTGCCCCGGGAGAGCCGTACAGGGCGGTGGCGGCGTCTTCGTCGGTGGCGGCTTGTTTTTGCTGCGCCAAATCGAAGAGGCGGCTCATTTTGGAACCCGGCTCGAGCACGGTATCCCAAACGGCGGTAGATTTGAGTTTACTCCAGGGGAGCGAACCCGTTAATTCGATCAGATCACGCATACTTCGTTTCGTTTGGAAAAGTTACCCAATAGGACAAACAGGATATTGCGACAGCGGCACAAGCGCGCATATCACGATTTGCTTCTCCGTGGCCCGGGAAGGCGCAAAAAGAAGCAGGGCATCCTAAATGCCGGTCGAAGTGATGGTGGCCCGATCAGGCCGAATCAGACTTATACGTTTGAAAACAGCAAGGTGCAGATAAACCGAGCGGCGTCAGCCAAGAGGTGTCAAGACTTTTCATAGGCGATTATGATGTGATGCAAAAATAGATTACGGAAGGAAGGATTAAATCGCGGAGATTAAACCGAAAAATGTACTCTACAGGATGGTACGGTCAGCAGCAAATGTTTGATAAATTTTTTATCTGCAATAGCCACGCAATTTTTTAGCAAATTTAAATTTTGCGGTCAATTTGTCAGCGCCGCACCATTTCCCGATTTACTGTACCGGAGTGCTGCCGATTGTCTACCTTTGCTACCGGCCTTTTTCACTGCGCCCGCGGTCGAACTACGTTTTGGCCAATGAGAACACCTGCTCCCGTCGATTTAATATGAGACAACTGTTACACACCGGCCTCATCCTTTGCCTGACTAACCTCTTATCGGCGCCAACCGCCGCCCAGACCCCAAACGCCCCCCGGATCACCGGAAATCTGCAAAGCAACGGCAACTTTTTTATCCGCGATTCCGCTATCGGCGCCGCCAACACGCCCCAATACGACAACCAGAAATTCGGCGCCGAAAGCTGGCTGACCCTTAATTACTCCAACTGGGGCTTCGACATGGGTATCCGCTTCGACGTGTTCAACAACTCCAACCTGCTCAACCCCACCGGCTCGTTTACGGGGGAAGGCATCGGACGCTGGTATATCCACAAAGAGATTTACGGTTTCGACATTTCCGGCGGCTACCTGTACGACCAGATCGGTTCAGGCATCATTTACCGGGCTTATGAAGAACGCTCGCTATTGATCGACAACGCGCTGAAAGGCGTAAAAATCGGCTACCAGATCAACGACGACTGGAAAGTCAAAGTTTTTACCGGCCGCCAAAAACAGCAGTTCGACTCGTATAGCTCCGTGGTACGCGGCGGCGCCCTGGAAGGGTTTATCAAACCGGATTCTGCCAAAAACTTCACCCTCGCGCCCGGCCTGGGTGTGGTGGCGCGCGCCTACAGCCGGGAGACCATCAACCAGGCCCGCAGCGAATTCAACCGCTACAAACGCCGCGACAGCATACAGTACAACGCTTATGCCATGACGGCCTATAACACCCTGACGGCGGGCAATTTTACCTGGTATATCGAAGGGGCGCTAAAGACCAAAGATATCATTTTCAACGAGTTCGACAGCCTGCACGTGCCCGTACGCGACGCGGGCGGCGCCATCATCCGGGTGGATACCATCGAGGATATTCTGGTGAACACCAACGGTATCATGGCGTACACCAGCATGTCGTACGCGGCTAAAGGCCTGGGCATCACCCTCGAAGGCAAGTACACCAAAAACTTCCGATTCCGCAATGACCCCTTTCAGTTCGCCGTACAAGGGCCAATCAACTTCCTGCCGCCCATCGCCCGCCAGAATACCTTTCGCCTGCCCGCCCGTTTTTCGCCCAACACCCAGGAAATCGGAGAGCAGGGTTTACAACTGGACGCCCGTTATTCTATTAACAACAGTTTGTCGGTGGGCCTGAACGCCTCCGATATTTACCTGCTCGACGGCAAGGAACTGTACCGCGAAATTGCTCCGGAATTTACCTATAAATATAAACGCAAATGGCAAATATTGCTCGGGCTGCAATTTTTGAAGTACAATATCGCCGTTTACCAGTTCAAGGACGACTCCGAAGACCCCGAGGACGTAATCCCCTGG
>JAKLJF010000937.1:0-336 GCA_023151335.1 Thermoanaerobaculia bacterium
CGGCGTTGCTGCACTTCATCCGCGGAACAGGCCTGACCGGCCTGGGCGGTATTCCGCTGCGCAATGGCTGTCTGATCCGCCCGCTGCTTTTTGCCGGACGCGATGAAATTCTGGCTTATGCCCGCGAAAAGGGCCTTAACTGGCGGGAAGACAGCAGCAACCTTAAAGACGATTATACGCGCAACATCATCCGGCATCATATCGCGCCGCGTATGGAAGCGATCAATCCGGCGTTTTGGGCCTCGGCAGAACACACCATGCGAACAGTCAGGGCAGCCGATGCCAACCTGGGCTTTTTGCTGAAGCGCTTCCTGGGCCGTCCTGATCCGGCAGGCA
>JAKLJF010000937.1:346-2311 GCA_023151335.1 Thermoanaerobaculia bacterium
AAAAACGAACTGGCGGACTTGCCGGCCCTGCCCGATGCCTTGTTCGACCTCTTCCAGCCCTATGGATTCTTCCCGGATCAAATGCGACAATTGGCTGATAACTGGGGTCAAACCGGCATGGAATGGGTGTCTCCGACCGGCTACCGTTTGCTCAACGACCGGCAGGAACTGTTGCTTTTTCCGCTACAAACCGAACATTTCGCTGTAAGGATCGAGATGGATGACCTTATGGTCCGTTTGCCCGATGGCGGGCGTCTTATCCTTACGCCGTCGGAACCGGGGACGCCATTCCCGGAGCAACATGAAACCGTGCTGGCAGACGCGGAAAAACTGCGATTTCCGCTACTTTTGCGCCGCTGGCAACCCGGCGACACCTTCCAGCCGCTGGGCATGGGCGGCAAATCCCGAAAACTACAGGATTATTTTACCGACCTGAAATTATCCAAATTGGAAAAAGAACAAGTCTGGATACTGGAGAACAGCGACCATTCCATTATCTGGATCGTTGGAATGCGCCTCGATGAGCGTTTTAAAATTGAAGCAGAAACTACTAAACTACTGAAGATCAGTTGGGTAAAACAGATGTAGGGCGGATCGTGCATATCGCCCAAAATGCCGGCGCAGTGTGGCGGTTCCCCCTGCGCTTGTTGGCATTTTGGCTGCTGTTCTTTGCCGCGTTCCGGATTTGGTTCATCCTGTGGCTCCGGGCGGAGTGGACAGCGGAGAGTCCCTGGCCGGCGCTATGGAACGCGTTGCCGCTCGACCTGAGCATGGCGGCTTATCTGATGGCTTTGCCGCTGTTGGCCTGGTTCGCCTGCATCCCCCTGGGACAAGGAGCACAGAAGGTGTGTGCGCGCCTGATCACTGGCTTTAATGTCCTGGTGTTTTCGATTTCCGTTTTCGGCTTCGGCGCCAACGTATTTATTTACCAGGAATGGCACACGCCGCTCAATAACCGCGCACTGGAATATTTCCGCACCCCCGGCGCCATGCTCGATTCCATGTCGTTCGGGTTTAAACTGGGCAGCGTGGCCGCGTATGTTTTTGGCGTTTGGCTTTTCTGGCAACTGTACCGGCGACTGGTTGGAACCGGCCTGTTTATCCCGGCCCTCAACAAATGGAACGTAGCCTGGTTGCCCGTCCATACCACCTTCCTGTTCCTGGCTATCCGGGGTGGGCTGGGCGTCATGCCGGTCAATGAAAGTGCCGTATATTACTCTTCGCATTTGTTCTACAACCATGCCGCCACCAATACCGCCTGGCACGTCATCCACAGCCTCATAGAAACGGGTTCCACGGAAAACCACTACCGGTTTATGGCCGACGACCAGGCACAGGGTAGGGTAGAGGCCCTGCTTCCACGAGGCAATGCCCATGCGGCCCGGCACGAATGGTTACAATTGCCCCCGGGGCAAAAACCCAACATCATTTTTATTTTGATGGAAAGTATGACCGCACAGGTGATGGAAGAACTGGGCGGCGAGGCAGGCGTCACGCCAAACCTGAGCCGCCTGGCCGGGGAGGGCCTGCTTTTTACCCGCTGTTACAGCAGCGGTTTCCGCACCGATCAGGGGCTGGTGGCAGTGCTGGGCGGCTTTCCGGCGCAGCCCGACCAGTCGGTTGTTCTGTTGCAGGATAAAGCGGCAAAATTGCCTTCCATCCCGAAAATGCTCAAACAGTCGGGTTATACCAACTCCTTTTTTTATGGCGGCGAACTCACCTTCGCCAATATCGGCGTCTGGCTGCGCAACCAGCAATTTGAACATATCATATCTGAGAAAGACTTTGCCGCGGCGGATATCACCCAACGCTGGGGCGCCGACGACGGACGGGTGTTTCAAAGGGTCATTTCCACGCTGAACCAAACACCACAGCCTTTTTTCAGTACCGTTCTGACGCTTAGCCTGCATACCCCTTACGATGTGCCTTTTCAAAGTCAATGGATGGGCAGTACAGAACAAGAAC
>JAKLJF010000938.1 GCA_023151335.1 Thermoanaerobaculia bacterium
CATGGCTTTCAGTCCCACACCAGGCGCCGCGGGACTTGCAGAGGTAGCACTGACCAGTTTCATTTCGGATTTTGTTCCGCCGGGAGTAGGTCTGGTCGTAGCATTGATTTGGCGGGGCATGGCCTACTATGGTTACCTCTTGCTTGGCGCCATCATTGTGCCAGCCTGGATTGCAAGATTGGCGAAAAGGCAGTAGGAACAACGGGGTGTCTGCAGCCTACTCTACCCAATCCGCCACAAATACGTTGGTATCCCGTGTGCCATTATTATTGCGGTTCGAAGAAAAGACCAGTTTTTTGCCATCGGGCGAGAACATCGGAAAGGAGTTGAAAATACTTTCCGAGGTGATCTGCTCCAGTCCGCTGCCGTCTTCGTTGATCAGGTAGAGCTGGAAGTCATAACCGCGACTGGAATGGTGATTGCTGGAAAATACGATTTTTTTACCCGAAGGGTGAAAGAACGGCGCCCAGTTGGCCTTTCCCAGTTGGGTTACCTGATGCAGGTTGCTGCCGTCGGCATTGCACACAAAAATTTCCATGTTGGTGGGCGCCACAAGGCCCTGTTTCAGCAATTCGCGGTACTCTTTGATCTCGGCATCCGTTTTGGGCCGGCTCGCACGGAATACAATTTTAGAGCCGTCGGGGCTGAAGAAAGCGCCGCCGTCGTAGCCCAGGTCGAAGGTGATTTGTTTCAGGTTGCCGCCATTCAGGTCCATGGTCCACAGTTCCAGATCGCCGCTGCGGGTACTGGTGAACAGTATTTTGTCGCCTTTGGGGCTGAGCACGGCCTCCGCGTCGTAACCGGGCGTGTCGGTCAGTCGTTTGGTCACCGTTCCTTTCAGGTCGGCCACGTAAATATCGTAGGTATCGTAGATGGGCCACAGGTATTTGCCGCCCTGGCGTAATTGCGGCGTGGGCGGACAGGTATCGGCGCCGGACATGGTGCTGGCAAACAGGATGTGTTTGCCGTCGGGCATAAAATAGGAGCAGGTGGTACGGCCTTTACCCCTGCTGATGTCGAGTGGACGGTAGTTTTTATTGCCGGCGGCTTTTTTCACCTCCATCGCATAAATCTGGTCGCAGTGAAGGCCCCAGGCAGGATTATTGGTTTGAAAGGTCAGCCATTTGCCGTTGGGACTCCAATAGGCCTCGGCGTTGTCGCCGCCGAAAGTCAGCTGCCGGATGTTGCGCAGGTGTTTTTCGGGTTTCGGCAAAGCGTTATCCGCGGTTGGGTGCTGGGAAAACAAGAAAATGGGGAAAAAAAACAGCAGAATCAAAATGGTCTGGCGCATGCAAAAGGTGATTTTTGGCGCAAGATTAAAGCGGATTGTTAAAAAGCCGGTCAGATTTAGGTCAAATAGTGCCTTTATTCACCCCGAATCCCGGTATATTTTATACGAATAGCGGTCTGAGTCCCGGTTTCTGTCTGCACAAAACAACCACTTGCCCGTATGGTGCGTTATTAGCAAGCAATATGAAAAGATTAATATTACTTTTTGTCCTTTCGGCGGCCGGTGTCTCCGGCCAGGCTCAAACCATCCCGTACATCAAAGCCGCGCAGTTGACCCATTGGAAAAATGTGGAAAACGACACCCTGTACGTGCTCAATTTCTGGGCTTCCTGGTGTGCGCCCTGCGTGGCGGAGTTGCCGGCATTCGAAAAACTCCATCGCCAGTACGCGGCGAAAAAAGTGAAGGTCATATTGATCAGCACCGATTTCCGGCGCGATGTCGATAAAAAAGTCATACCCTTTGTGAAGCGCAAAAACCTGCAAAGTCAGGTGGTTTTTCTGGACGAACGTACGCCGAACGAGTGGATCAATCTGGTGAGCGAAGCATGGACCGGTTCCATCCCGGCTACGCTTATCGTGAATAAACGCGGGGCTTATGAGCGTTTTTTTGAAAAACAACTGCGTTACAAGGAACTGGAAAAGGTCGTCGTCGCGGGATTGAAAAAGATTCCAAATAAAAAGACCTGAAACGCCGGAAAAGGCGCTTGTTTTTGTTTTCAACCGCTTGATTTGTTGTCGCCCGATTCCCGCGTTTTCTTCTCTTTAGGCATACGTCCGGCCTCCCGCAGCGCCTGCGCAATGATCCATTCCAACTGGCCGTTCACGCTGCGGAATTCATCGGCTGCCCACTTTTCGAGTGCCTCGTAAGTGGTTTCTTCGATGCGGAGCACAAAATTTTTTTTACTAGCCATTTACCATGGTTTAGAATGGTTTAGAATGGTTTAGAGGGTTTAGAGGGTTTAGAATGGTTTAGAATGGTTTAGAATGGTTTAGAGGGTTTAGAATGGTTTAGAAT
>JAKLJF010000939.1 GCA_023151335.1 Thermoanaerobaculia bacterium
TATTGTCGTACCTGTAACGGTGACGACTTCGGCGAACCCCAAATTTATCCGGCTCAGTTTTCCGGCCACGGCCAATGCTGTTTCCACGGTAATCGGCAAAAAACTGATCAACCAATTATCCTGGAGTTATGTCGTTTTCCCGGCCGGGGTCACTTCTGTGACGGATACCGCCATTCAAATTGGCGTTGGGTATGAATATGTTGTGATCAAACAAACCAGCGTGGCGCCCACAACCCGCTACGGGCTGGTGTACGCCGGTATCGAACTGCCACCCACTTTTTACCGGGGAAAAATGATCCTCGTCGTAGATGATGCCCTTTCCTCACCCCTGGCCAGCGAACTGGAGCGCCACGTGCAGGATTTGCGCGGCGACGGCTGGCAGGTGCTCCGGCACGATATTAACGTGGCCGCCAGTACGGTACAGTCGGTGAAATCGCTCATTCGGGCCGACTATGAGGCCGACCCCAATAATACGGTTGCCGCCTTGCTGTTCGGCAATATACCGGTGCCCTATTCCGGCGATATCGCTCCCGACGGCCACCCGGAGCACCAGGGTGCATGGCCTACCGATTACTATTACAGCGATATGGATGACGCGCCCTGGACGGATAATACGGTGAACAACAACGGGGCCGCCCGGGCGGCCAACCGGAATGTGCCGGGCGACGGCAAATTCGACCCCAGCCAAACTCCGACCCCACCCGAACTGGTGGTGAGCCGTGTCGATTTTTCCAACCTCAACAACTGGCCGGTTTCACAAACCGAATTGTACCGCCGCTACCTGAATAAAAATCACGCTTTCCGCATTGGCGACTACCGCCCGTCCAACAATACCCTGGTGGACGATAATTTCGGTTTTTGGGGTGGCGAGGCATTTGCTCAGAATGGTTTTGCCAACGGATATGCCCTGACCGGGCCCACATCTGTGTTACAGGCCGATTTTTTTAATAATACGGATAACCAAAGTTATCTTGTCGGTTATGGCTGCGGTCCCGGCAACTATACCGGGGCTGCGGGAGTTGGCTCCTCCGATAATTTTAAAACCGACAGCGTCAATATCGTCTTTTCCATGTTGTTCGGCAGCTATCATGGCGACTGGGACTATGAAGATAATCCCTTTATGCCCAGTGCCCTGGCCTCCAAAGGCGGCATTCTGACCTGTGCCTGGGCCGGCCGGCCCAACTGGTTTTTCCACCACATGGGCCTCGGCGAGCCGATCCTGACCAGTACCTACCTGACCTGGATCAACAGCTTTTTGTCTAATCCTATGTACCCGCCGAATGGAGGAGCAGACCTGATACATGTCGGATTGCTGGGCGACCCCACCTTGCGCGCGCATGCCGTCAAGCCCCCGCAAAATATGGCTGCGCAGGTGAACTGCGACAATATCGGTCTCAGTTGGAACGCTTCTGCCGATCCGGGCGTACTAGGTTATCTCGTTTATTGGTCGCCCGCTGCCGACAGTGTGTTTTTTCCGATTGATTTCACCCTTGGTACCAGCTATGTCGATTCATTTCCCTTAGCCGGTGAGAATTTTTACCAGATTAAAGCCCTCACCCTGCAGGCAACCCCGACAGGCACTTATTATAATCAAAGTCTGGGCATCCAGGTATCAGGTAACTTTAACCCCAATCCGCCCGAAGCAACTGCCACGGCCAGCGACGTGTCGTGCAACGGCGCCGCCGACGGCTCGGTCAGCCTCGATGTGACCGGCGGCGGGATGAGCTTTACTTACCTGTGGTCGAACGGCGCCACCGCGGCCAGCCTGAGCGACCTTGAACCTGGTACGTATACGGTCACGGTCACCGACCAACAATCCTGCACTGCAACGGCCAGTGCCACCGTCGCGGAACCGCCGGCCCTGACCCTGGATATCGACGCGGTTGATATTTCCTGTTTCGGCCTGAACAACGGAAGCGTCAATCTGACACCTAGCGGCGGTACGCCACCATACCAATTCGTTTGGTCCAATGGTTCCAATGAGCAAAATTTAAATAATTTAGGCCCCGGCGATTATACCGTGACACTAACAGACGCCGGCGGCTGCACGTCGGTTATTTCAACCAATATTGTTGAGCCAACTGATATTGCCATAGAACTTTCCGCCATAGATGCCAGTTGTAACGGCGCTTCCGACGGCGCTGTTAATCTTACCATAGACGGCGGTGAGCCGGATTATGTTTTTTTATGGTCCAACGGCGCAACCACCGAATCTCTTGCGAACACGGGCGCAGGCACCTACACGGTAACCGCTACGGATAACAATGGTTGTACGGAAACAGCCGATATAACCGTGGCGGAGC
>JAKLJF010000093.1 GCA_023151335.1 Thermoanaerobaculia bacterium
CTGGCTTTAGTTCCAACCATACATCCACCTTTTCCTTAAACACGGCTACTAATTTTTGGGCATGCAGTACCGTGAGCGCAAATAAACCCAGCAGGAACAATACCAGGGCGACACTGATAACGGCATACAAATAGGTAGGTTTGGAACGTGCCATATCCGGTTAAAATTACGACCGGCAAAGGTGCCGGTTTTAATGCGAAATCCACTCTGTTTCAGGGGGAAAAAGTGGCAGTTCGCAGGCAGTTAAGCGGTTAAAATAGCCATTAAGCCAATACCTTTGCCGAATAAACGTTGAATAGGCCCGCTATTTTACTCCATCTATATGAAATTTCTTGGCGTTTTTCTTTTCGGGTTAATGATGTATCCGTTTTCCGGGCCGGCCGGCTGGCAAACCGCGGGCGGCATCACACTTCGGAATCCCTCTTTTGAAGATAAACCGCGGGCTTCCGCCTGCCCCGAAGGGTGGGCCTCCTACACGCCGGGTAGTACGCCAGATATTATGCCGGGCGCCTGGGATATCATGGTACAACCGCAGGAAGGCAATTCCTGTGTTGCCCTCGTTACCCGGGAAGACGGCACTCGCGAAGATATCGCCCAGCAACTGCCGCAAAACCTGAAAGCCGGCACCTGTTACACCTTAAGCCTCTATCTTGCCCATGCGCCGCAGTACGTGGGCTACAACCTGCCGGTGCGCCTGCGGGTGTGGGGCGGAGCAGGCCGTGGCAAAGAACAATTACTGGCCAGCTCTCCACTGATCGATCACGCCGGGTGGAAACAATACAAGTTCCAGTTCGTCCCCAACCGCGACTTGCGCTATATCACCTTCGAGGCCTTTTTTGCGCCCGGCTCCATGTTCCATTACCGGGGCAATATTGTGCTTGACAACTGCTCACCCATCGAGCGATGCGATAAGGCTTGATCGCCATTAGTCGTCATTGATCGTCATTGATCGTCATTGCGTCATTTTAAGGATGTAATGACCTAATGACCTAATGGCGCAATACCGTCCTGCTGCTCAGATCCATGTTCACAATTATTGCCGCGCAGATGAAAAACAGCGACCCGATTTTATCCGTCTCCACAAAATCGTTCATCAGCATCAGCATGGCGATAAGCATAAAAGATAACAATGTCGCTACCAATACCCGCCGGTTGCGGAGGGGTTGTATACGATGGTAAATTTGCTGGCCTTTGAAAATGACCGCCATGCAGAATATCAGGAAAAGCATAAGTCCGGGCACACCCTGCTCCACGGTCACCATCAGGTAATAGTTATGTATACCCGATCGCTCCGGATTATCGCTCACGTACGTTTTGAAACTTGAAACGGTGTACTTCTGGTAGTTAAAATAAAAATTACCCGGCCCAAAACCGGTAAAGGGCCGGTCCTGGATCATGTAAGCCGCCGCGACCCAGCGATACACGCGTTCCATGACAGAGATGTCTTCCAGTTTTGTAGTGGCTTCCAGCAGATTGTCAAAACGGGTATGCGTTACCGTACGTTCGTAATTGGGGGCAAATTCGAGCCAGTTGTCGCGGCTGGTCACCAAAACGACCATACTGGCAAAGGCTATCGAAAAAAGTATCAGTGATATACGGATCAACCGGCGCCGGATGAGCCAGTAAATGGCTGCGGCGGCCACGAGGGCTATATATGCAGCCCGGGTGTATGCAAAATTGATACCTGCAATAAAAATCACGATGCCCCCTGCCAGCAACCACCACGGGCCGGAATACTTCCGGTACCAATAGGTGCCATACCACACAAAAGGCAGAAAAACCGCCAGCAGGCAGGCATACATGACGTGGTTGCGGAAGAACGGCCCCATCACAAAATTGACTTCTTTAAACGAAAATCCGCTTGGCGCATGGCGCGCCAACACACTCAAAACAGCAATCAGCAAGGGCACAAAAAACCACCACAACAATTCCTTAAAATCCTTTTCATCCTGTAATAACCGCGCAGCCAGGAAATAAAAAACGATCACGTACCAGCCTTTTGCCAATAAAAACTTGAACGATACCAGGAAATCGGATGAGGTGATGACGCACACCGACGTCCAGGCCAGATGGATCAGTAGCGTTAAGGTAACCGGATGCCGTAAAAAGCGACCATCTACCATACTCCAATGCCGCAAAAACCAGAAAACAGCCACCAATGTTAACAGCCACATCAGCGGCTCAGAGGGCAAATCGGTGCCCAAGCCGCCCGGCAATTCCATCTCTATGGACAGCGGGATACAGGCAAGCATCAGAAAAAATATCCGTCTGAAATCCACGATGCTCAGCCAGCCCACCAGTAATGCCGCCGGTACACCCACCAGCCACCAGGCTTCCAATGCTATACTCAACCAAATACACGCCACCAAAATAACAACCAACGTGCCCACCAGCCAACCCTGCGGGTGGCCTTTCGGAAGGGCCAGAATAGCATTGAGTCGTCGAAGCATTATTTTAAAAGTTAACGGGTTGCGGATTCATCTCCCAATATTAACAGACCTGCAACGCGTTGAAAATCAGGAAATTATTATTCGTTATCGTCCAGACTTGCCAGGTTTTTAAAACTTGGTAAGTCTAAAACCACATTGAATCCAAAATAATATTTCCCACTCTGATTCATGTTTTCCTGTGCTCTCACTTTTTGCACAACCCCAGGGTGACCGCGAATCGCCGGCATACAAATTCGTCCGAAGAATAGACCGTCACAACCCTGTCTCGTGCCCCCAAGTCGTAAGTCGTAAGTCGTAAGTCGTAAAGTCATTCCCCCCGCACAATATCGCTCCAGCGGATATCGCGGTAGGCGTCGGCGATCAGGGCGGCCAAAAGGGTGAAAAGAAAAGCAGCGGCAACGGCGGCAATGACGATGATGCTGCGTTTGGGACGGCTTTTTATCAGGGGCACCTCCGCTGCCTCCACCACCAGCAACGCCGGAATGTCGGTATTATACGCGGCTTTGATCTGATTGTAGCGCTCCAGATCGTAACTCAATTGTTTGCGTGCCTGAAAGTGCAGGTCCTGCAAAACGGCTACCTGCGGGAATCCTTCATTGAACCGCCGGATCGTGATATTATCGCCGCTTTGGGCGGTTGCCATCAGTTGCTGGCGTTGGCGTTCGTAGCCAACCAGATTTGCCCGTATGTAGGCGATGGTATCGCGGGGTATGGCCGGATTTTTTTCCAACACCTCGAGTTTGGCCCGGCCGCGGGTGATTTCCGATTCTGCAGTGGATAATTGTTCGGACAGTTGCTCGCCCTGGGCTACGGGGTCATAAATGCCATAAAAAGCCTGGGTACGGCGCAGGCTGTCGCCCAGGCGTTCCAGTTCTCCTTTTTTGCGGGTAATATTATCCTCAAAGGCAGACAGCAGCTTGGATTGGCTTTCTTTGGTCAGCCGCTGACCAATCTCATTGATCTTATCCCGCGCGGCATTCGCCATTTCGGCGGCCATTTTGGGGTCGGTGTCTTCAACACTGATCTCGATGGCGTCGTTTTTATTCTTTTGGGCATTGTATAGGGAACGGAAAAGTTGACGCACCTTAAACGGCCCTTTGGCGGCAGATGAATCGATGCCGTAGTGTTCGTACAAGCGAAAACGCGCCACCATATAGTCTTCCAGTTCTTTGCCCGTGGCTATTTCCGCCATCCGGTCAAGGTCGCGGTCAGAGCCGTAATAATCGGTCACCTGGCCTGTATTGCCAAACATCAGTTCCGGGTTGGCCAGTTGAGGGCTGGTGGGGTAAAAAATGGTCGTTGCCTGGTAGTAATTGTCCAGCAGCAGTGAAAACACCACGCTTCCGGCCAGAGCCAGCAAGCAAACGTTCCGAATGGTTTTTCTCCAGCGATACAGGGTTTGAAAGACTCCCAAAAGATTGTCGCGATGATCCATGTTGTTCGACAAGGTGGTTGAAAAGCGGCGCAAAAGTATAAAAATTGACGCCGGCACAAGTTGTCGGGCGTTGCCCGCGGAAAAGGCAGGTAAAACATCGCCCGGAGAGCGTAATACTCGCCGGGCGATATGGCGCGTTTCCGTTGTTCCCGGAAACGTATAATGCAGCCTGAATGCTGCTTTATGCGTTGTTTTTGCTCAGGCTTCCTGCCATTCCAGCAACAGACGGGCCGCTTCGGAAGAACCCATTTGGGCGGCAGCCTGCAGGTCGTGGGTAAATTCCGGTTTACCCGCGCGCCGTTTGGCAATGCCGCGATGCAGCAAACCCTCTGCGTCCGGCACCAACTCCACACCGGCGTCGATCGACAAAGTGCGGTCGAAAGCTTCCAGGGCGGCGGAAAAGTCATTCAACGCCAGCAGGGCTTTACCCAGCAGATAGGTAGCCCGGCGCCGGCGGGGAAAGTTCGGATCATGTTCCGGGAAGTTGCGTTGCAGGTAAAGCCGCAGTTCCTGGGCTGCTTCTGCATAGTGTTTGGCATGGAACAAACTCTCCCCCTTTTTCAGGCGGGCCAGCCAGTGCAGTGGCTGTAGTGCCAGGGAACGTTTAATGGCCTGATCGAAATCCTGCGCGGCGTTTTCCCAGTCATTTTTCAACATCTTCACCTTGCCGCAGCCGTAATATGGCTCCGGATTATTCGGGTTGAAGCGAATGCTCTTGGAAAAATCGTGCAGGGCATCGTTAAAATTGCCGAGTTTATAGTTGACATAGCCGCGCCGCTCGTAAGCCAACGCGTGGCGTTCGTATTTTTCGATAGCGCGGCTGAGCGCGGCAGATGCTTCCAGTTCCATACCTTCCTGACCCACCAGGTCGCAGCCCCGCCGGTATTCCAGCACGGCCGCCTTGTCCGATTCAGGCTCGATGGTGAGATCGGCCAGCAGGCGGCCATTATCCAGGCACCAGGCGCGGATATTGCCCGCAACGGCAAATTGCGCAACCTCCTGAAGCAGCGATGTGGTACTGCGCCAATGCTTTTCCGAATGCATCAGCGTTTGCTGCGGTATGGTGAGCGAAAAATCTTCCAAAATAAACACCTGTTCCTGCTTAAACAGGATGTCCGTTTTGAAATACGTCTCAATACGGGTCTGCCAATGCCGGAGTACCATATCGAACGTCCGCTGTGAGCCGAACTCCAGCCGGCCTTTAAAAATGAGCTTGAGTGGTTGCGTATTCATACTGCCTGCTGTTTTTAAAAATCGGGTGTTTCCATTTAGGCAGATTCGGGGGCTGCATAGGATTATTTAGGGCCTGGCGCAAAAAATATATGCACGCGGCAGATCAAAATACCGCGCAGCAGCGTCGCAGTGCCTCGCCCCGGCATCTTTGATCACCCAAGCGGAAGAAACCGCGGGTGAAAGGACGCGGGAAACCTTTGGAGACGGGCAATTTTCAGCGACCGCCAATTAAATCAAATTCCCACAAAACATTTTTTCGAAGCCCTTTTCAGAAGGATTATTATCGGTCGAAGAAAATGCAGACCGGGCGAAAAGGAGCGCTTTCCCAAAAGAACAACAAATATCCGTAATATTTAGTTCTCCTGCAAGCCTTTGAAGCGGCTTTTTGGAGAAAAATTTTTTGTTTTAAAACGGTCCGGTAAATAAAATTTTAAAAAAGCGCATAAAAGTGTGGAGTGTGGCAAATAAATATTCCAAAAGCATTTTTTATTTTTGACAAAATAATGTTATGCAGGATTAAAATGCCGGATATTCATATAGGCAAACGCCTTGGGAAAATTTATTTCAGGTATTTTTAAAAAGATAGTTTAGCTATTCCCGACATTGGCCTCAACCCGCTTCGCGCTGTCATGTTATCCGTGTCATCTTGCGTAACCTTGCGCAACGTTTGCGAAATTTTCGATGTTTCATAAACGCGGCGCCTACTCCCACCTTTTGAAAACCCTGACGACAAACCGGCAATACAACAAAATAATAAACATGAAGGGAAAAAGACTTTTCGACTACCTCTACGACCAACTTGAAAAATTTCCTTTGGATAAAGCGTTCGGACAAAAGGAAAACGGAACATGGCGGTACTACTCCAGCGCAGAAATTGTGGACCGCGTCAACCGCGCCAGCCAGGGGTTGTTGGACATCGGCCTGCGCCCCGGCGACAAAGTGGCTACCGTGGTGTATAAAACCAGCCCGGACTGGGTGGTGATGGATTTTGCTATGCTCCAGGTAGGTATATTGAATGTACCCATGTACCCCACGATCAGCTACCGGGAATACGAGTACATCCTGAACGAGTCGGAAGCAAAGTATTGCATTGTAGGCGAAGGCGACCTGTACGATAAAGTGCAGCAGGCGCGTAAAAACGTGCCGGGCCTGAAAGAAATTTTTACCTTTTACACCCACCCGGAAGCCCGGCGTTGGGATGTGCTGCTGTCTGACGCCGACCAGTCGGAAGTGGAGCGTATCAAAGGCAGAATCCACCCGGACGATGTCATGACATTGGTGTACACATCGGGTACTACCGGAAACCCCAAAGGGGTGATGCTGACGCACAACAATATAATTTTCAATATCGAGTCGCTTCGGAAATTGTTGCCCTTCCGGCCCGGCGACCGGGTCTTGAGTTTTTTGCCCGTCAGTCATGTTTTCGAACGGGTGGCGGTTTATGCCTTCACGGCATTTGGCGGGAGCGTTACTTTTACCGGCACAGATAACCTGGGCGGTGAAACCGGCGATTTTCAGGCGATACGGCCGCATTATTTTACTGCCGTACCGCGTTTGCTGGAAAAAGTATATGATAAGATCCTTGCCAAAGGACTTGAACTCAAAGGCCTTAAACGCGCGCTCTTTTTCTGGGCGCTTCAGCTGACGGATAACTGGACATTCGACTATAAGCCGCGTGGTTGGGCGGCACTGAAATGGGCCATAGCGGACAAACTGATCTTCAGTAAATGGCGTAATGCTATGGGCGGGGCAGTAAAAACCGTGATCACCGGCGCCAGCGCCTGCCCGATGCGGATCATGCGCACCTTTAATGCCGCCGGTATTGTACTGCGCGAAGGGTACGGTATGACCGAGGTAGCGCCCGCGCTGAGCTTCAGCCGCCTCGAACCGGGCATGGCCCTCCTGGGTGATCCGGGTCATCAACGGCGAGCGTTGGATCGCTACCGGCGATGTGGGCACTTTTGTGGAAGGCCCCGGCGGTCGCAAATTCCTGAAGATCACCGACCGGAAAAAAGAATTGCTCAAAACCAGCGGCGGCAAATATGTGGCGCCGGCTCCCCTTGAAACCGCCCTCAAAGAGCACCATCTCGTGGAGCAGGCCATGGTGGTGGGCGACGGTTTGAAGTTTATCTCAGCGCTGATTGTCCCTTCCCCCGACGGACTTCAGGACTGGTGCAAACGGCACGAAATTCCCTGGACAAACCTGGAGGAAATGGTGCGCCGGCCCGAGGTGATCCGGCGGTATGAGATGTTGCTTGAACGCATCAACCCCCACTTCGGGCAGTTCGAACAGATCAAAAAATTCGAGCTGCTGCCCACCGTATGGGAGCCGGTCAAAGCCGATGGTTCGGAAGCCGAACTGACGCCCACGATGAAAGTGAAACGGCGGGTGATCCTGGAGAAATACAAAAAGGAGATTGAGGAGATGTATAAATAAAGCTATTTGCCATCTGCCTACAGTTCGATCACTTTCCTCCGCAATTCAAAGTGTTTTCCCAAATACACTTTCCGCACCAGTTCATCGGCGGCCAGTTGTTCGGCGGTGCCGGCGCGCAGAATGGCGCCTTCGAACATCAGGTAGGCCCGGTCGGTGATACTGAGCGTTTCCTGCACGTTGTGGTCGGTGATGAGGATGCCGATATTTTTGGTCTTGAGTTTGGCCACGATGTACTGAATGTCCTCCACGGCGATGGGGTCGATGCCGGCGAATGGTTCGTCGAGCAGGATAAATTTGGGGTCGCTGGCCAGGGCGCGGGCGATCTCCGTGCGCCGGCGTTCGCCGCCGGAAAGCGTGTCGCCGTTGCTTTTGCGCACCTTGTGGAGGTTGAACTCGTCGATCAGCAGTTCCAGTTTTTCGTGTTGTTCGGCCTTGCCGAGTTTGGTCATTTCCAGCACGGCGCGGATATTGTCTTCCACGCTCAGTTTGCGAAACACGCTGTGTTCCTGCGGCAGGTAACCGATCCCTTTTTGGGCGCGGCGGTACATGGGCAGGTCGGTGATCTCCTCGTCGTCGAGGAATACCTTGCCATCGGTGGGCCGGATAAAACCGACCACCATGTAAAAAGACGTGGTTTTACCGGCGCCGTTCGGCCCCAGCAAACCCACGATCTCGCCTTGCTTTACGTCGAAGGAGACATCGCGCACGACAGTACGTTTGCCGTACACTTTCAAAAGTTTTTCCGCGCGCAGGATCATGAGCCGAGCAATTTTTTTACAATGTCGGAAATGGCGCGTCCTTCGGCCTTGCCGGCCAGTTGTTTGTTGGCTGCTCCCATCACTTTGCCCATGTCTTTAGCCGAGGTAGCGCCGGTTTCTGCGATGATCTGCTTCAAAATTCCTTCCAATTCGGCACCCTCGATCATTTTGGGCAAATAAAGTTTGATGACGTCGATTTCTTCCTGCTCTTTGGCTGCCAGTTCCGGGCGGTTATTTTTGGTGTAAATATCGTACGATTCCTGGCGGGTTTTTACCAGCTTTTGCAGTATCTGCACTTCCCGGGCCTCATCGATCGCCTGACCCGAGCCGTCGGTTTTAGCCAGCAAAATGGCGCTTTTTATGGCGCGGATGCCGCGCAGCGCGACCTCGTCTTTGGCCTTCATAGCCGCCACCAGGTCTTTATTGATTTTTTCTTCCAATGACATTTTATAAACGATTTAAATCTTAAAATGATGCGCGGCCAAGATTGGCCCCACGATATGCTTGTTGAAAACAGGAAAATCTGCTGAAGCCGCCCGAATTTCCTGAATAAGTTCCAGTCCCACAGTTCATGCTGATTGACAGGCCGGTATAAGGTTATGGTTTGTTGTCGAGTCCAAAAAGGCGTTTTTCCCGGATCATTTCCGCCACATTTTCGGGCACTTTCCCTTCCCAGCCGGGTTTTCCATGCCGGATCATTTCCAGTACTTCTTTGTGATAAATATGCAGAATATCGGGGTCGAAACCTTCCACATCCACGATATTGCGGTGATCGAGCAGGTGCTGGTACAGGAAATGAATCTCCCGGGGCACCCGGATACTTTGGGCGGTCAGCAGGGCGCCGCTGTGCGTTTCCCGCGCCGGGTAGACGTAGAAACGAACATTGCGCAGAAATAGTTCGCCAAAGGCGCCCAGCAGGTTGTCGGGGTTGTGTTCGTAGGTTTCCCGGATGATGTTCTGGAGTTTGCGGGCGCCTATGGCCAGACCGATGCGCGGCACCTTGTAATCGCGGAAATAAGCGATCAGTTTTTTGTGCTGAACGCAATTGGACAGGATGACCGTTTGGCCCAGTGCGCCGAGTATTTCCACGCGGTCGAGGAAATCCCGTTCGTTCAGTTCTCCGTCGGCGCGGAGGTTATCGAGGGTGATCTCGGTGAGGAAAAAGGCTTTTTCCGGATCTACGTCCGGTTCGGCACAGAATTGCCGGTAGGCACATCGGATCATATCCTGTTGAACGAGTGTGAGTGGCCGATAGCTGCCCCGGGCAATGAGAATTGATTTTTTATACAAAAATTCGCTGGCATGCAGCGGTATCCCCCCGGGTCCGAAAATAGTTACCTCGGTCAGGTGGTTTTTCACGGCCCACAGGCACACGAGGCGATTGTCCACCCCTTGAAAATCCGGTCCGTTGAGCCGCACCATGTCGATGGCCACGCGGTCGCGCAGGTTGTCCATTAGCGATTGCAGCAATACTTCGGGATCGTGGTGGAAGCGAAAACAACCATAGATCAGGTTGACCCCCAGGATGCCGATGGCCTGTTGTTGCAGGCGGTTGTCGTTGTCGAGCAGGCGCACGTGCAGCACCACATCGTTGGGTAGCGCTTCCGGGTGAAGTTGAAAACGCAGGCCAAGCCAGCCGCTGCCTTTGATGGTTTTTTGAAAATTGATGGCGGAAACCGTGTCGGCAAAAGCAAAAAAATTCTGGTGGGGCCGTTCGGCGCGCAGGCGCTCCTGCAGGAGTTCGTACTCGTGGTCGAGCATTTTGTACAGGCGCGATTCACACACATAACGTCCTTTCGGTTCCGGGCCGTAGATCTGGTCGGACACCGTTTTGTCGTAGGCACTCATCGTTTTGGCGATGGTACCGGCCGCGGCGCCCACCTGGAAAAAATGGCGCGCCACTTCCTGCCCGGCGCCGATCTCGGCAAAAGCGCCGTAGATGCGTTCATCGAGGTTGATCTCCAGCGCTTTTTGTTCGGTTTCAAGTATTCTGCGCGACACGGTTTTGGCAAATTAAACGGCGAAGGTAGGAGGAATAAGCGGTCGGCAGAATTGTGCCGTCGCCGCTTTTTTTCTATTTTTGCACAAAACATTTTCAGATGACTGCAGCAGCTGCACAAAAGGCTATTCCAACGCCGGCAAAATCGCCTAAAAAAATATCCTGGGAGTTTACAGTCTGATTTTCAAACCAGTCCGGCACAATCCTTGTTTTATTCCAGCTACGATCCTGAAAATCCGCTATCCGCATATTGACCTTTTTGCTGATGTTTGCGACCGCCGCGGCGGGAAACGCCGCCTCCGATTCTCTGCACCGGGCTATGCTCACGCTTGAACTTTTTACACAGGCCGACGATACACGACCCGTTTTTGTAACCGGTAATTTTAACGGATGGGTCACGAAGGACGACCGTTTCCGCATGAGCCGCATTGCCGAGGGACATTACCAATACACTTTTGAACAACCATTGCCCATTTCAGAACCGTTGGAATATAAATACGTAAAGGGCGGCTGGGAAAGCGAAGAACTCGGCCCGGACGGCCACCCGCCCACCAACCGCCGCATGGAAGTGCCGCGCGGCAAGGTAACCGACACGGTACCCCGCTGGAAACAACACGGCGACTGGTATGATCCCGGTTTTTATCCGGATATCCAGGTGATCTCCAAACGGTTTAATCTGCCACAATTGCGCCGCCGCCGCCGTATTTCGGTATTGCTGCCCTGGAATTACGACAAAACAGACCGGCGATACCCGGTGCTTTACCTGCAGGACGGTCAGAACCTGTTTGAGAACGACGCTCCTTTCGGCACCTGGGGGGTGGACAAACAACTCGCCGCCCTGGCCCAACGCGGCAAAGGCGAGCTGATCGTGGTGGCCATCGACCACGGCGGCAAAGAGCGTATCAAAGAGTTTTCGCCCTACGATACCCAAAAATGGGGAGAAGGCCTGGGCCGGGATTATGCCGCCTTTCTGACAGAAACGCTGAAACCATATATCGACGAAAATTTTCGCACCCTCAGCGGTCGCGAACACACCGGCATCGGCGGCAGCAGCATGGGCGGCCTGATCAGTATTTACGCCGGAATCATGTTTCCGGAAGCATATTCACGCTTTCTGATCTTTTCGCCTTCATTGTGGGTAACGCCCAATATTTACCAGGAAACCCTGCGTTTTGCCGAGCACCCGGAAACCAAAATTTACCTGTACGCCGGCGGTAAAGAAGGCGCCGGCATGCTGCACAACGCCACGCGTTTTAAAGAAGTAGTGGAAAAACGCAGCCAGAACCGGGTACAGCTGCGACTCGAGATCGACCCGGAGGGCAAACACAACGAGGCGCGCTGGGGGCAGGAGTTTCCGAAGGCAGCGGAATGGTTGTACTAGCGTTAACAACCCATCGGGCTATAGATCGCAATGATTTTAACAAAAGAGGCGCCGTCCTTTTTACCGCTGATGCGCAAAAAATAGGTACTGATGCCAAC
>JAKLJF010000940.1 GCA_023151335.1 Thermoanaerobaculia bacterium
CCCAACTACTCCGAACGCAGCGTCAATGAAGGCGACTACCAGATATTTGAAAAGATCAGCTTCAACCAGGCTTCCCGCAAAACAACCGTATGGCGCTCGAAAACACGCGGCGACACCGAAACCAAAACCGAACACAGCGTACAAGACTGCGTCCACGACGTATTGTCGAGCCTTTATCACCTGCGCAATATAGATTTTGCCAGCAAACAAACGGGCGAGGAAGAGCCCTTCCGCATTTTTATGGACAAGGAAGAATTTCCACTGAAAATGCGCTACGTGGGTAAAGACGACCGCAAAAAAGTGCATGGCATGGGTCGCTACAAAACGCTGAAATTCCAGCCGCAGGTCATCGTCGGCAACGTTTTCAAAGACGAGGAAAAAATGACCGTCTGGGTATCGAACGACCAGAACCGCATTCCTGTCCTGATCGAAACGCCGGTATCGGTGGGTTCCGTAAAAATGGTGTTGAAAGAATACAAGGGGCTGAAATATGATTTTGGGGCAAAGGTTGATTGAACTATAATGACATCAACCCGATCATGCGCGCTAAACTACCCGTGTTTCCCCTCATCCTGCTCACCCTGCTGACCCTCGTCGCTTTTGCGGGTAATTCGCTGCTGTGCCGCCTGGCCCTCAGACATTCGGGCATGGACGCCGCCAGTTTTACCACCATACGCCTGGTTTCCGGCGCAGTCATCCTCTGGCTGATTGCCCGGGGAAGGCCCCGCGATACGGCCGGCCAGGGTAGTTGGAGCGCGGCACTCGCCCTTTTTGCCTACGCGGCGGCTTTTTCTTTTGCCTATCTAAATCTTACGGTGGCCACCGGCGCCCTGCTGCTTTTCGGCGCCGTGCAAGGCACAATGATCGGTTACGGTATCCGGAAAGGCGAGCGACTGAGCTGGCTGAAAGCGACGGGTATAATATTGGCCATATTGGGGTTGGTGGGTCTGCTGTTGCCCGGACTTTCGGCGCCGCCCCCAGGCGCTTCGGCGCTCATGCTGGCAGCCGGCATTGCCTGGGGTATTTACACCCTGCTCGGCAGAAAGGCAGGCGATCCCGTGAAAGTCACGGCGGGAAATTTTTTGCGCGCGGCGCCCATGGCACTTGCCCTGAGCCTCCTGACGCTGCCATACGCCACCCTGGACCAGGCCGGTATCGGATACGCACTGGCTTCGGGCGCACTGGCCTCCGGCATCGGTTATGTGCTCTGGTATACCGTGTTGCCCCAAATAAAAACAAGCACCGCCGCTACCTTGCAGCTCAGCGTGCCGGTGATCGCCGCCGCGGGCGGTATACTTTTTTTAGGAGAGCCCATTACCATCCGTTTGTTGCTGGCTTCGGCGACAGTGCTCGGCGGGATTGCCCTGGTGGTACTGACAAAATAGTTTTTAGACGCCGGGAATTTGGAATTCTGCTTCACAGAATTTAGGTTTGTCAGGAAAAGTTATCACGAATCGCACCCCAGCGATTATCGCTTTGGTCTGCTGCTTTTCCCCGGGCAGGGCTTGTCATGTTGGAAACACCAGCACAAGCCTGGGTTTCGATGTAAAATCTATAAAAAAACGCAACATGAAATTAGGCGCATTTTCAATTAGCCTCAGTGTCAAAGACCTCAACGCTTCAAAAACATTTTATGAAAACCTCGGATTCAAAATCTCCGGAGGCGGGCTGGAACAAAACTATCTGATCATGAAAAACGGGAACGCGCTGATCGGATTGTTCCAGGGGATGTTTGAAAACAACATCCTGACTTTCAACCCCGGCTGGGACGAAAATGCAAACCGTGTCCAGCCTTTCGATGATGTCAGGATTATCCAAAAACACCTGAAAAGTAAAGGCGTAAAATTAGAATATGAAGCAGACGAGCAGTCTTCCGGGCCGGCCAGTTTTATCGTGCTTGACCCCGACGGGAATGCCATATTGTTTGATCAGCATATTTAATCGAAAGTTCATGGCAGGGGAATTTGAAAAATTGGATTTCCAGATGGTATTTTTAGGGTTTCAAATCTTGTGATAACCGCAAACTAACAGTGCCATGCGAAAACCATACTTAACCCTGTTTCTATTAATCCATTATTTTGCTTTAACGGCTCAATCCATTTACTACGAAAGTTTTAGCGGAGCAACATTTCCATCGGGCTGGATTCCAAGTGATGGCCGAGTTGTTATTTCTAATCAGGTACCAAGCAACGGTTATTCTTCTTCGCCTACAAGCCCTCCAGCATCAGGAGGTAATAATATTAGATTTGACCACTGCGTACCGACAGGCACAACTGTTTCATTAAACGTTACTGGAGTAG
>JAKLJF010000941.1 GCA_023151335.1 Thermoanaerobaculia bacterium
GCGCAAACTTCCATCTCTTCGTTCATCCACGGCATCGGACTGAAGGAAGCCATGCGTTCGGCCAAAACCATCGAAACGCGTATTGCCGAAAGCCTGCTCAACTCTCAGGCCATCAAAATGCTCGGTATCGACATCCTCGGCGCCAACATCCTGGCCATTCATGCCACGCCGGAAATGACCCGCGCCCTGGAAACCGAAACCCGCGAAAAACTGCAACAGGAGGCCGACCAGGCCATCTACGAGCGCCGCAATTTCGCCGTGGAGCAGGAGCGAAAGATCAAGGAAAGCGAACTGAACACCGAGATCGCCGTGGAAGAGAAGAAAAAACAGATCGCCGAAAAACAAACCGAGTTGAAAATCCAGGAAGCGGACAGCGACCGCACGCTGCGCGAAATGCAGGTGCAGGCCGACATCGCCGTGGAAAACCAGCGCAAACTGTTCCTCGAACAAAAAACTGCCAACGACAGGCTGGAAGCGGAAACACAGGGCTACACCATAGAGGCCATGCTCAAACCATACCGCGACATGGACTGGAAAACCTTGACAGCACTCCAAAACAACGCCGATCCCAAAATGAACATCGCGCTCGCCTTCCGGCAACTGGGCGAAAATGCCGGAAAGATCGGCAACCTCAACATCAGCCCCGACCTGCTGGAAACGCTCCTGTACGAAAACAAGCCGGCCAAAAAATGAAACCCGAATACGCCATCATCGTGAAAAACAAAACCCGGCTGGAGGCGCTCACCGAACGCTTCAACACCCGCGCCCAGGCCCGGTTTTACATCGAACGCTCGGGCGGCGATTTCGCCGGCTATGAGGCCGAACACGAGACCTTCCACCAGGCCCTCGCCCTGCTCCAGTCGCGCCTCGGCGGCGTGATCCGCCACAAGATCGTGGAGCGGCACTTCCTGCCGTCCTATATCTTTTCGGAAAAGAACCTGATCATCGTGATCGGGCAGGACGGCCTGGTGGCCAACACGGCCAAGTATTCCCGCGGCCTGCCCATCGTGGCCGTCAACCCCGACCCGGCGCGCTACGACGGCGTGCTGCTGCCCTTCACGGCAGCCGATTTCCCCGGCGGCGTGGAGCAGGTGCTGGCCAACCGCTACCGCGCCCGCACCGCGCGCTTCGCCGAGGCCCGCCTCCACGACGGCCAACGGCTGCTGGCCTTCAACGACCTGTTCATCGGCGCCGCCACGCACGTTTCGGCGCGCTACGGCATCACCTATAAAGACAAAACCGAAGAACACTCGTCGAGCGGTATCATCGTGTCCACCAAAGCCGGGGCAACGGGCTGGCTCAGCTCGGTGTTCAACATGGCGTATGGCATTACCGGCGCTTTCGGCGGCAACAAAAAACTCAAACCGCCCACCCTGGCCGAGCACGAACTGCTGTTCGCCGTGCGCGAGCCCTACGTGAGCGTGCGTACCCAGGGCAAGATAGTGGCCGGCGTCCTGCGCGGCAACACCCGCCTCAGCCTGCAATCGTTCATGCCCGCCAATGGCGTGATCTTCAGCGACGGCATCGAAAACGATTTTTTGCCGTTCAACAGCGGGACGATCGCGAGCATCGGGCTGGCGGAGGAAAGGGCGGTGTTGGTGGAGAAGGGGGAGGGGTGAAAGGTATCGCCGAACCCCGTTCGGCACTTGCTGTCGAGCGTCTTGGACGCGATGACGAATATTTGGCGGACTTTGTCCGCCTTTGAATTCGAAAGCGGACAAAGTCCGCTAAAATATTCGTCATCGCGTCCAAGACGCTCGACAGCAGGGGGCAACCAAGCCATTTTATAGCATTAAAAAAAGTTATACTAAAAAAACAATTTGTGTTTTATTTTTGCTAATTTAGCTGGAAAAAAATATGGCTGGCTACAAAATCACCAATCAACACGCGCTATATTATCTGACCCTCACAACAGTCGGATGGATCGATATTTTCACACGCCAACGTTACCGGGATATCCTGATCAATAGCCTGGATTACTGCCAAAAGCATAAGGGGTTGATTCTGCATGCTTATGTTGTGATGAGTAATCACGTACACCTGATAGCCCAGTCGCAAGAGCCTGGCCGCCTTTCAGATATCTTGCGCGATTTTAAAAAGTTTACTTCTTCGATGATCATCAGAAGCATTCAGGAAGATACGGAAAGCCGGCGAGATTGGCTCCTCCACGTCATGGCATTTCATGCACGGTATAACCATAACAACAGTTTATATCAACTCTGGCAACATGATAATCACCCTATTGAACTGTATAGCCCGGATTTTATTTACCAGCGCTTGACCTATATCCATCTAAA
>JAKLJF010000942.1 GCA_023151335.1 Thermoanaerobaculia bacterium
CCCCAGCGTTTGGCGGCAGCCTGGGTGAGCATTTCCCGCGCGGCGGCGCCTGCCTGACGCAGTGGTATCCAGCTTTGGCGCACCGAACTGGAACCGCCCGAACTTTGATTGCCATGGCGTTTGGCGCCGCTGGTAATGCGGATATCCACCTCGTCGAGGCTTACTTCCAGCTCTTCGGCAATGAGTGCGGGCATGGACTGCCAGGTGCCCTGCCCCATTTCCGGACGGGGGTTGAAAAGGGTGATCTTATTGTCCGGCGTGATCAGGATATAATTGTTAAGTTCAGTTTCGCCATCGGCGGTTTCTTCCGGCATCAAACCGGAAGTCGCGGCAAACAGGCGGCCGGCCGGGGTGAACCCGACTGCCAGAAATGCGCCTGCCGCGGAAGCGACTTTTAAAAATTCGCGGCGCGAGGTAGTATGTGCTGACATAAATTAAGGTTGAGGGTTGCGGGTTGCGGATCGGGAACAATTACCCCGCAATCCACTTTCCCGCAAACCATTAAGATTTATTTTTTTCCACCGGTATTGTCACGCATCATGGCGGCAGCGCGGTGTATTGCTTTCCGGATGCGCGGGTAAGTGCCGCAACGGCATAAATTGGCCGACATATAGTTGTCGATATCCGCGTCGGAAGGATGGGGGTTGGTGCGGAGCAGGGCCGCGGCCGACATGATCTGGCCGCTTTGGCAATAGCCGCATTGCGGTACCTGTTCGGCGATCCAGGCCTGTTGCACCGGGTGGCTGGTGTCGGATGAAAGCCCTTCGATGGTGGTGATACGCTGCGAAGCTTTCACCGTGGAAACCGGGGTGGAGCAGGAACGCACGGGCTGATCGTTTATATGTACAGTGCAGGCGCCGCAAAGGGCTATGCCGCAGCCGAATTTGGTGCCGGTAAGGCCTACGAGGTCGCGAATGACCCAAAGCAGGGGCGTATCGGGATCAGCCTCTACTTGGTGTTTGACACCGTTGACGGTAAGTGTGTATTTTGCCATAGTTTAATTTTTTTTGCCGGATAAAATTACGCTATAAAATCGTTTATATTATGCTTTTTGCACACCAATGTCAAAAATCGGGTGGTGCAAGATGCGTAAATCTGAATTCAAATCGACAAAATGTGCAAATTCATACTTGTTTATATCGTCGTTTTTTGTGCCACAACGGCTGTTCATAGCCAAAATTCTGCCACGGCGCCTTCCATCCCAACAGAAGTGGTGGAATCTTTCAATCGTGTTTTTCCGGAAGCCGACACTGTATTATGGTCGGTGTCCAACAATATCTGTTTTGCCAACTTTTTCCTCCGGCAAACTGCTATGACTGCCCAACTGGACACCTCTTGTCGGACGCTGCAACATTATTCTTTCAGGCGTTCCAACAAAATCTGATAAGCCTCCGGCGTATCGGCGTCGAGCAGCACGGCATCGGTGGGCATATTTACCGGCACAATATGCTCCCGGTTGGCCTGCACGATGGGCCGGGCGCCTTCCGGATATTCCAGCGTCAGCAGGGCGGAGCGATAGCGGGCGGAAAACAACACGGGATTTCCTGCCTGTTCCTGAAAACGGGGTTGGACGATAGCCATCGGGTCGGTTTCGAGGGCCGATATCAGGGCTTCCGCCAACAAACGATATTCCTCACCACTGATCAACGGCATATCGGCCAGGCAGATCATAAAACCCGCGGCATCCGGTCGCGCAGCCGCAACGCCGGCTTTTATGGAACTGCTCATACCCTGGCGAAAGGCCGGATTTTCGACCAGGCGGTACGGTTTGTTTTGAAACAACCCGCGTACCCGTTCCTGTTCGTATCCGGTGACCACCAGGATCTCTGCTATGCCGGCAGCTTCGATCCGGGCCAGTGTGGTCTCCAATACGGTGTGTTTGCCGAAAGGCAAAAAAAGTTTGTTTTGTGCACCCATACGGCTGGAAAGGCCGGCAGACAGGACGATGGCGCAGACATTCATGCACAATTATACCGCATGTCGCCAACTTTTCAACAGAATGAAAATTCCAAACCCCTCTAAACCAGCATAAACCCTCTAAACTTTATAAATCAACAGCAATTTAATGTGGCGTCAGCGAAGAGGTGTCATCAGCCGAAGTATGAGGCTGGTGACATCTCGGAGCAGTTCTGGGCACCAGTTGGGTTGAAGATGTCACCGCTCCTACGTCGCGATGACACCTTTAACCGGGCCACATTAGGTGCTGATAAATCAAAACAACCGCATCTGCTCCCCCGCCGGCAATTGCTGAAAAGAACGCCGGTGGTGCGGCGTGAGTCCGTGCCGGCGGATGGCT
>JAKLJF010000943.1:0-299 GCA_023151335.1 Thermoanaerobaculia bacterium
AGTGAGGGGAGGAAGTTTGAGTTGGCGCCTTCGGCGCGTTTTTTCACCACGGAGACACGGAGGCACGGAGCGGGCCGCCTTCGGCGGAGTATTTTGACGGGATCGACAGGATTTGCAGGATTTTGATTTCCTCGTATCCCACTTTTAATCTTGTAAATCCTGTCGATCCTGTCAACAAAACCCATCCGCCGGAGGCGGCCTTCTCCGTGCCTCCGTGTCTCCGTGGTGAAAAAAACGCGCCGGAGGCGCCACTGTCCGAAATGCTATGGAATCACCCAGATTTACCACCCTTAAAAACC
>JAKLJF010000943.1:309-2292 GCA_023151335.1 Thermoanaerobaculia bacterium
GTCTCCGCTCCTTCATAAAAAGAATTCGTCGTGAACACCTGCTCGAAATACGGGCTCAGTACCTCGACGCCTTTGCTGAAAATCCCGTGGCTGACGGCCAGGAACAGCCGGCCCGCGTTTTTGGCGCGCAGGGCATCGGCCAGGGCGAGGAAAGTGCCGCCGCCGTCGCAGATGTCGTCGACGATAAGGCAGTCGGCGCCGGCGAGATCATCGGCGAACACCTGAGCGCCGGAGAGCTGGCCGGTGCGCACGTCGCGGACTTTGCCGCACTGCACCGTGCGTTCGTGGCCGAGGGCGGTGGCGAGGTGGTGCATCTTTTTGGCGGCGCCGGCGTCGGGGGCTACGAGGGTCAGGTTACGCGCGTCGGGGATTTCCGACAGTACCTGCGCGATAAAAGCATGGTGATTCAGCACCCGGCAGCGGTCGATCAGGGCGGGCGTCACGTCGGAGTGCGGGTCGGACACCGTCACGCGGTCGAAGCCGGCGGCGTTGATCAGGCGGGCGTACACGCGGGCGCTGAGCGGCTCGCCGGGCGTCATCACCCGGTCTTGCCGGGCGCCGGGGAAGTACGGGATGAACAGTTCCACATGCCGTACACCAAGCCGGCGCAGGGCGTCGGCAGCCAGCAGGGCGAGCAGCGCCTCGTCGGTACTGCGCGCCTGCACGGTGATGCACACCGGTGCGCCGTGCTCCAGGCCGGCCGGGTCGATTTTGAGGTGGGGTTCGCCGCCGCTGAAGCGGAAGGCAGTGAAAGGCAGGGCCGGCTGCAGGGAGAGCGCCGGCGAGAGATTCAGGTAGTGCATTTTAGTTCGGGTGGTTTTTAATAAAGTGGCGCCGTTTCTGCTGCCGGCGCCTTGCTGGAAATTAATATCTCCTGTGCCGATAGCTTTCCAATGCCACGTCGATGGGGCTTATCGGAGTAGCCGGCGGCAATTCGCCGGCGCCTTTGCCTACCGGGCACAGGCGGTCGAGTTTGGGGCTGTACGCCCAAGCCGACCCGTCGAAGCGGTACCATTTCAGGATATCGATGTCGTGGTAGGGGCCGCCCTTTATTGTTAGCGTTTCGTTGTCGTGGTCTACATATACTTTTTCGGCGCGCGTACCGATCCGGCAAACCTCGTTCGCCGAAGGATAGCTGACGTAAAAATGGGTATAGTTTGCCTCAAAAAAACCCATGCCTTTATGTCTCCCGCTCGTCTGACCCAGCTGCAACAGGCCCGGCAACAAGCGGTTGGCCACCGTATCGAGCATCATAAAAAGATCGTATCCCTCCGCCAAGGCCAGCGACCCGCCCTCCGCTATTTCATACGAACTGAGGTGCAGGCCAACCATTCCCTTGCCCGCGGTGAAGGCCGTCACACGCGGACCGTATTTCAGGTCCAGTTGAGGGCCCATGTCCTCGTGCTCCACAGGCGGCTCCAGTTGGGCCCTGGGGATGTTATATGTTTGGCCGCTGCGCTTGTTTTTCAAAACATAACGCGCGTCCTCCGAATGAAGCAGGTAGGTCACCGTGTCCACATCGGCATAGCGGGAGAAGGCCGGCGGCGTCTCCACTGGATTGGAATTTGCCGGTGGGGGAGCAGATTGCTGGCATGCGGCAGTTATGAAAAGTAAGCAACAGCAGAATGGGAGCCCTTTCATGGGTTGTGTTGTTTTTGTATCTCTTTTTATGCAGAATCGCTTTACGATGACTATAAAAATCAAATTTTATTGCTTTGCCCGGAATGGCAGTGCATTGTCATTCATGCCTTTCTTCAGTTTCCTCGCTTCGCTCGGAATGACAGTTTGTTGCGGTGTATATTTTTATCCGGATTTCTCGCTGCGCTCGAAATTTTCCCAAATGCCCTTGGCCTCCTGCTTTGGAAATGCCATGCGTACCCCGGTAAATTTCGAGCGTAGCGAGAAATCTGATGGATAGTTATACAAATTCAAACTGTCATTCCGAGCGAAGCGAGGAAACTGAGGAGATATAAAAACGTCTAT
>JAKLJF010000944.1:0-274 GCA_023151335.1 Thermoanaerobaculia bacterium
GGCGGGCGAAGATTTTACGCAGGCCATCAACACCACCTCCCGCCTGAACATCCGGGACGGTCTGTTGCTTAATTTTGGATCAAGAAGCCTGGAATACAAGCATGTTTTTAACACGGCTGTCAAGCCCGCTACCGCTTTTACCGATGCGACGCCGGCGCTGGTAGGAGAAACGGGCGAAGACCTTTTTGACGCCAGGCATTATCTGCCGGACTGGCTTTTAGAGAAAATGCAGCGAGATCGATTGAAGGGGAAGGTAAAATCCGGATGACAGAGC
>JAKLJF010000944.1:284-2291 GCA_023151335.1 Thermoanaerobaculia bacterium
TTGCGTTTTTTTGAAACACCGTCAAATATTACCTTTCTTAAACAACCTTGCTTCCTGTATGACCCGCCTTTTGACTCTTCTTTACCTGCCGCTTGTTCTTTTAATCCTGCCCGTTTCCCTGCACGCCCAATGGGCGGAAGTACCCGGCTACGACCGGCGCGATATCCTGAAAATGGATACCTTTCAAAAACGGATCTTCATGCTGGAAGACCGCGGTATTTTGTACCGCTCCGACAATCACGGTTTAAGTTGGAAAGCCCTGAAGCCCGGCGGTACCGCCATGGCCCAGGTGGAGTGTTTTGCCGGCGCCGGCAACACCCTGGTGGCGTACTCCGGCACGGGTATCTGGCGCAGCGAAGACCTGGGCGACAGCTGGGCCTTCGTGTTGCCGGCCAGCCCTTCCCTACCCCCTCAATTCACGTCGCTGGTGTCGCTGAACGGCCAGTTTTACCTGTCCCGCACGTCGGGTATCATGCGTATCGACCTGGATGCGAAGCAATTGGTAACCTTGTACAATATTGCCGCTTCGCAGGTGCGATTGTTTGTCAGCGGCAACGACATCTGGGCCACGGCGACGCAAAATACGGTGCACCGCTCGACGGACTCCGGCCAAACCTGGGTGAAATACCCCGGATTATTCGTGGGCGAACTGGCTTTCCTGGGCGACACGGTTTGGGCCTTGTCGGGCGCTTCCAAAGCCGTTTTTTTGCTGAAAAGCGACCCCACGCAACAACTCCATGAACGGGCCCTTCCCGCCGCCGCCGCCAATGCGTCGTACCGCCGTTTGACCGCGGTCAACGGCAAATTATATTTCAGTTACGTGGGTCAGGCCGATGTCTATGTCCCGGCCACCCAGGGCTGGCAGCCCGTGATCCCCTACTGGAAAAATATGCGGGTGAACGCTATTTGGTCGGACGGCAGTTTTCTGTTCGGCCTGACCACCAAAGGCCCCGCCCGGCAAAACCCGGTCACCGGTACCTGGAACCTGTGCAACACGGGCATCCTTTTTACCGAAATTCCCTCCTTCCTCCAAACGGGGCGTTACCTGTTCATGTACGACGATTTCGGTACCGGAAGCCCCGGCGGCGTGCTGTTGCCGGGGCCTTCGCCGCTGTGGGTGACGCCGCACCTGCTGACCACGGTCAGTGTCAGCCAAACCGGCAACGGTTATTACGCCTGGGACGACTCCTCGCGCTTCTGGCGCTCCGATCCCCTATTACAGGAATGGACGCCGGTGAGCACGGGGCCACAGTTGTTATCGCCCTATTATTACGGACGGGTATTCGGCCAGGGCGACACGCTGTATTCCAGCAGATCGGACGCGCGCCTGTTCCGGAGCCTCAACGGCGGTCAGGACTGGTCGCTGTACTGCGGATTACCCAGTGGAGCCAAATGGGAACAGCTGCTGCTGACGGAAGGAAAGGAAGCATACTACATCGACGAATTCAAACAGGTGTATAGCCTGAATACGAAATACAACCAGGGTTTGTGGGATAAACAGGGAATAGTAACCGGTCCCGGACGCAAACTGGCCAAAGAAGGCTCCACCCTGTACGCGGCCACGCCGTCCGGTAAAATAAGTCTTTCGGGCGACCAGGGCCTGACCTGGACCACCTGGGATGTGGTGAGCCAATCCGGCGTAACCATCTCCTACCGCGATTTCGAAGTTTGCGAAGCGGGCATATTTGTCATCGCTTCCAATACCGCCCCGCCGGGACAGGTGTATCCGGGCCTGTTTTATGCCGCCGAGGCGGGCGACAAATTCGAGCGGCTTTCCTTCCCGCCCTTCGACACGCTTGTACTCGGGCCGGAAACCAACAAGTTGTCGTCCATCAAATACGTCGACGGTTATTTGTACGTCTCCATGTCGGGAGGCCAGATTTACCGCCAGGCGTTCAAACCCGGGCAAGTGTACGCCTACAGCGGCACAATCTGGCAGGACGACAACGACAACGGCCAGCAGGACGCGGGCGAAAAACCGCTGGCCAACGTGCTGGTGCGGCGCGG
>JAKLJF010000945.1:0-288 GCA_023151335.1 Thermoanaerobaculia bacterium
ATATATGAACGGGCCAGTTCGGTGCTGTAGATGCGGGCGGAGTCGAACTCGTTCCGGTCGATATAATCTTGCCAGCGGCGGACCACTTCTTCGGGGCCTGGCTTCTGCCGGAACCGGCAAAAGGCGAATATGTGGAGCAGCGTAAGCGCGCAGAAAAATATAAAAGGGCGCATGGACGGAATAGCGTTTGTTTTGACGGGGATAAAGTTATGGCGAATTCACGCATCGCCGCGGTCAACTTCCTGCACCGGGAAGTGTTATGTATTTTTGCTCCTTTAAAATGGTTAA
>JAKLJF010000945.1:298-2291 GCA_023151335.1 Thermoanaerobaculia bacterium
TGGTTAATTGTTAAATTATGCTTTGTCCCGTTTGTTCCGAAACCCTTGTGCTCGCCGACCGCAGCGGCGTTGAAATAGACTACTGCCCAAAATGCCGCGGCATTTGGCTCGATCGAGGAGAGTTGGATAAAATCATCGAACGTGCAGCCGAACACTATTCCAACAAAGACAACTACGACGCCGACCGGCATAAATACGGCCACCACCCACACCGCGACCACGTGTATCCCGATCCGAAATACCGGAAAAAGAAGTCGTTCCTCAACGAGTTTTTCGACTTTGATTAAGATGGCATGCATGTTCTCGTAGCCGCGGATTCATTCAAAGACGCGCTTTCTGCCGACCGGGTCTGTCAGGCACTGGCTAATGGTATCCGCCGCGCCAAGCCGGATGCGCAAGTCACGGAATTTCCTTTGTCTGATGGCGGAGAGGGCGCTTTCGACGTGCTGGCACATCACCTGGCCTTGCAAACCGTTGTTGCCGAAACGTTTGATCCGTTGTTTCGACCTATCCGGGCGTCTTATGGGTTGGGCGCCGGCGGCAGAACGGCTTTCGTGGAAATGGCCGGGGCTTCCGGCTTGCAATTGCTGCGCCCGGAGGAGCGCAATCCGCTGCATACCACCACTTTCGGTACCGGAATGTTGCTGGCCGATGCCCAGCGGCGGGGCGCTACCCGCCTTATCCTGGCTATTGGCGGTAGCGCCACAACCGACGGCGGCACAGGCATGGCCGCTGCCCTGGGATGGCAATTTACGGATACCCAGGGCCGGGAACTGCCGCCTACCGGCGAATCGCTGGGCCGGATAGCCCGCATCCTGGCGCCCGCAAAGGCGCTCCAGCTGCAGCAGGTGGAAGTTATTTGCGACGTCACTAACCCCTTGTTTGGCCCTGATGGCGCGGCAGCGGTGTACGCTCCACAAAAAGGCGCCAACCCTTCCGCCGTGGCTGAACTGGAAGCCGGTTTGCAACATCTGGCGCAACTGGCCGAACAACAGCTCCACCGGCCCGGACTGGCCCATATTCCCGGCGCCGGGGCGGCAGGCGGACTCGGTTTCGGCGCCATGGCCTTTCTGAACGCCACCCTGCACCGGGGTATCGATCTCATCCTCGATCTTACGCACTTCGACGAAATACTGGCCCGGGCCGATCTCGTGGTCACCGGAGAAGGAAAACTCGATGGACAAACCCTGCATGGTAAACTCATTCAAGGTATCTGCCAGCGCGCCGCCCGCCGGGGCGTGCCGGTCATCGCCTTCTGCGGGCACGTGGAAGCTTCACCCGAACAAATCCAGGCTATCGGCCTGCAACAGGCTGTCGGTATCAACGATATAGAACTACCCCTTCCCGAATTACTGGCACGAACCGGGGAGCACCTCGAACGGGCGGCGGAAAAAATGATGCGTTCGTGCCTATAACGGCAATTTCAAGGCGCTTTTAACTTTTACACCGGGGATATTCCGATTTTTTGGCACGATTTTTTGAAAACAATAATCTCAGAAAGGGCTTAGCATTTGATTGGTTAATTGTTTTCATGGTTATGTTGTGCCATTCTGTCGGAAAGACGGGATGGCTTTTTTGTTTTTACATGATCCTTGTTCCTTCGGGCAGTACGGCGCCTTTTTTTACTACCACGATACCATCGCGGATGGTGAAGTGTTCGGTATCGACGTCGGGCAGGTGGTCGCCGCCTTTGATCACCACGTTATTGCCGATGCGGCAGTCCTTATCGAGGATAGCGTGTTCGATGCTGCAGTTATGGCCGATGCCGAGGGGGATTTCGTCGGGTTTGGTGGCTATTTCCTGCAGGGTTTGATAAGTATCGTTGCCCATGACGATGGCATCCTTGATCACGGTGTTTTCGCCGAGGCGGGAACGAATGCCAATGATAGAACCTTCGATCAGCCGGGCGTGGATAATGGAGCCTTCCGCTATGAGGGCACGGTTGATCTGGGTGCCGCCGTACAGTTTGGCCGGCGGCAGCATGCGGCCGCGG
>JAKLJF010000946.1 GCA_023151335.1 Thermoanaerobaculia bacterium
TCCTGCGAGAGTTGCGGCTGCCGGTTGAGAAAGGAAAAGAGTTTTTCGCCCGGAGTGGACATGTTTAACCCAGTTTGACAGGTTTGATGCGGGGCCTTAATTAAAAGCTTTCAAGCCATGCAACGCCGCAGATAATTAAGTTGCCCCAGGTGGTAATTCAGGTGTGCCAGCAGGTGCAGCAGTCCGCCCGCCACGGAGCGGCCGGCCCCGAAATGCGTATCCGGGAACGGCTCGTCGAGGCGCTCGTCGGGCATGTTGGAAAATACCCGCTCCACGACCTGCCGGGCCATGCCGAGTTGTGCCAGTATTTCCGCACGGGGTACGTTCCGGGCGGAAAATTCCAGGTCGCGCTGTCGTATGTAGCCCGAAGCGCCCAATATGGCGCCGATGAAATGCTGCAGGTTGCCGGCAATGTGCAGGCCGAGCGTACCGGCGCAATTGGCGATCTGCCCGCGTACCTGCCAGAGGCTTTCCTCGTCGGGGAACGCGTTGATCTCGGCGATAAACTTATCGAGGTCGCGTAAAAAGAAGGTCTGAAATTCGGATGTGCGGTTCATGTCGGTAGAGTGGGTTGCGGGGTATGGCCATCGGCTTAATCGGGCGCAAAATACGGTTGCCATGTGATTCACTCAAATATCCTTTCTCCCAAATATCCTTACCGCCAGCCACAGCGGTACGGCGATCCACAGCAGCATGGCGGCAAATGACAGTCCCATGCCTGTTGCAGAGCCGAAAAAGTGCTGGAACAAAGCCCCTGTATAGCCCATGAGCGCCGCGGCGTCGAGTTGCAGCAGCATGGCGATGCGGGACAGGTCCACCGGGTTGAGGAAAGCCAGCGCCATGATGGCCTTTTCGAGCGGGTAATCGCTGAATGCGAACATGCCCATCAGCACAATGCCGTCGTAGAGAATGGTGCAGAAGAACCACAACAACAGCGCCAGGCCGATCCCGCGCGCTTTGTCGCGGGAGAGCACGGCAGCCAGAAATGCCAGCGATACGAAGGCGAGCGTGAGCAATAATCCGCAGACCACGAGCGTGGCGCCGCGCACGGAGCCGTCGTACAACATGACCGGCACACCCACCCCGATACCGAAAGCAATGCACAGGGATACAGCCATACCCAGGTACTGACCGAGAAATATATCGGAACGCTTCAGCGGCTGTGCCAGCAACAATTCCATGAACTCATAGGAGTTGTACAGGTGAATGGTGGCAAATACGGTGCTTACCAGGGGCAATACGATCAGGATAATGTTCAGCAGGCTCATCATACCCTTGGCCGGGTCGCTTTCCAGGTTGAAAAAGCTCATGGATACGACCAGTAAAAAAGCCAGATAAGCCAGCACAAAGCGGTTGCGCAGAATATCGTAGACGACGTATTTGGCAATTTTCAGCATCCTGTGGTACGCGCGGGTAGTTTCTGCCGGCAAGGATACGGCAGGGAATTCAATGGCGGTGGATATTTTCATGGCTCAGTTTTGATTATTCAGCAATTCTTCCAGCAGGACAGCCTTGGGAAACAACACGTTGTTTTCCAGGTGCACGTGCCAGTGCAGGTCTTCGTCCAGCTCCCTGAGTTTGGCAAATGCGACGCGGTAGGTGGTGCAGGCGTCTTCGGGCGGGGTAAATTCCGCGGTCAGATCGCGCACATTTTCGAGCAGGGCGCCGGCGTACTCGTGCTCGTGTTCCATCATGCGGATGGGGTTTTGCACCGTGCCGAAGGGTACGGCAGGCGATTGCCGGTGTTCGCGCCGTGCCGTGCACATCGCTTTGATATAGGGGAAAAGCACGTTTTCTTCCTTGTACATGTGCTCCATCAGGTCGGCGGAGAGCAGTTCCACCTGTTTTTCCACCAGCTTAAGTTCCGGGTGCCGTTCGCCGTGGACGGCGGAAATTTTGGCGGTGAATTCACGCAGCAGGGGCAGATTTTCGCGCAGGTAGCGGTGGTGCGTCTGCACGATATATTCAGCCAGGAAATCGGGCTCCCAGGCTTCCGGGTTTTGGGAGGGCATTTCCGGTGCCTCCAATACCTGATTCAATTCAGTAGCCAGGGTTTCCCAACCGATGTTTTTGTCGGCGCAGGCTGTACCCAGCGATTTTTTGCCGCCGCAGCAAAAGTCGATGCCATGCCGTTTAAAAACCTCGGCGGTGCGGTAATGGTGAGCGACCATTTCGCCCACGGTCATGTCTGGATGGATATTCATAGTTTGGTGCGTTTTTGTTGAAAAAAGAGGGTTGGGGAGGTTTAGAGAGTTTAGAGTGTTTAGAGGGGTTAGAGGGTTTAGAAG
>JAKLJF010000947.1 GCA_023151335.1 Thermoanaerobaculia bacterium
AATACTGGCGCGCAGGTAGATCATCAGATCAGGCGATTTGATCTGTGAAATGATCGACTGGAACAGGGTAGTATAGTTTTCGAAGTCGCGACGTTCCATAAGGCCCATATCAGCCAGGTTTGGAGCAAAAATGTAGGCATCCTCATAAATAGTGCGGTCCTGGATCACCGTGCGGTTGCCTTGCTGGATGCGCAGCATTTGCTGATAGCGGCTGGAAAGAAAAAATACCTGGAGATTGAACGACCAGCGTTTCATATCCAGGTAAAAATCGGCCAGATAGGGGTTATTTTCCGTATCTTCGTAGTGCACATCCCAGCCGAAATGCCGGGCGAGCATTTCACTCAGGGTGGTTTTGCCGGCGCCGATGTTACCGGCGATGGCAATGTGTTTGATTAGTGTTTTGTCGGAGGGCAAGGTTGCGTTCATTCTTTTACTTTTGTGCGGTGCGAAGGTAAAAAAATCGTTGCACGTTATTTCGTTGTTCGTCGGGCAATGTTCGTTTGCCGAAGAACCCGTACCAAACTTCTATGCTTTTTCGATGCAAGTAAATAAAGAACTTATTTCACGGCTGGAAAAACTGGCGCGCCTTCAACTCACGGAATCGGAACGCGCCAAATTCGCAAAAGACCTGACCGGTATTCTTGAAATGGTAGATAAACTCCGGGAACTCGATACCAGGGGTGTCGAACCGCTCTCCTACCCTACTGAATCGGGCCTGGCATGGCGGGAAGACCAGGTAGGGGGTCAATTGAACCAAGCGGAAGCGTTGAAAAACGCGCCCCAACAGGACGGGCAGTTCTTTCGGGCGCCAAAAATGATCGATTAAAAACAATTATATGGCAGAAAACGGCAACAAATCGAAGTTTTTGATCTGGCTTATAGCGGGAATCGTGGCGGCCGGCGGGCTGTTCTGGATCGCCAGCATTATTTTCCCTCAGATCATTTCCCAGTTCACCACCTTTCTGGTCGGCCTGTTCGTCGTCGCCACCGGCTTGTTTTTGCGCCGGAAAAAATAACTGACCGTATACTTAACCACTATTTAAAAGCATCCTGTAGTTCCGGGAAAAACAAATACGCACAATGCTCATCTCCATTCAGCATCTGAATAAAACCTACATCATGGGCGCCGAAAAAGTAGAGGCGCTCAAGGACGTTTCCGTCAACATCGATAAAAATGAATACGTCGCACTGATGGGGCCTTCCGGCTCCGGCAAATCGACCCTGATGAACCTGCTGGGTTGCCTCGACTCGCCCACCAGCGGCCAATATTGGCTGAACGGCATTGAAGTCAGTACCATGGACGACAGCGAACTGGCCGAAGTGCGCAACAAACAAATCGGCTTCGTTTTCCAAACCTTCAACCTGCTGCCCCGGCTCTCTGCATTGGAAAACGTGGCCCTGCCGCTTGTTTATGCCGGATATTCCAAAGAAGAACGCCTCGAAAAAGCCCGCAAAACCCTCGAGTCGGTTGGTTTGGGCGACCGGGTAATGCACAAACCCAACGAATTGTCAGGCGGCCAGCGTCAGCGCGTCGCCATTGCCCGCGCCCTGGTGAACGATCCCGCCATTATCCTCGCCGATGAACCGACGGGCAACCTCGACACCAAAACCTCCCACGAGATCATGGCCCTCTTCGAACAAATCCACCGGGCGGGTAATACCGTTATTCTTGTAACGCACGAACAGGATATTGCCCAGCATGCCCACCGCATCGTCCGGCTGCGCGACGGCCTGATCGAATCAGATCAGCCAAACGAGAATGTTGTGGATACCTCGGCCTCCCCCACACTGACAACTACTGTGGAAGAAATGGACAGGTAAACAACTCACAGAAAACATTGCACATCTTTTTATACATTAGCGGCAAGTTCTATTTTATAAACCTCCTGGTTCAACTGCCGCTTATGAGACACGCCTTTTATGTACTCGCTCTGTTGTTTTTACTGCTGATGGCCGGTACGGAGGTCTTGGCACAACCCAAACACAGCCTGGCCTTCCGGCACAGTTGGTACAACTATCTTACTCCCCTGGGAACTGACAACCTCAAATTCGAGGATGTTTATCAAAACACCACCGGCCGGGGCGTCGAACTGGCCTATTACAACCGCTTGCTCAAAAACACCTTTTTTGTTATACCCCTTAAAATTGGCACTTCACAATTACCCGATCAGGCAGGAAATCTCTCCCGGCAGGAACTGGTGGGCAACCTCGACCTGTTGCTTCAACTCAACCTGTTCAAATACGGGAGTGTGATCAATCCATACCTCCAGGGAGGGATTGGCAC
>JAKLJF010000948.1 GCA_023151335.1 Thermoanaerobaculia bacterium
CGCCCATATCGGGGGTAAGCGTGTCCCGGAGCTCGCCGTCGAAGTCGACCGGTACGATAGCCAACGGGACGCCTTTGCCATCGAGCAGGGGATTTTGGATATGCAGGTTCGATTCGGAATAAAAATCGGGCAGTACCGACAAAGAGTGGCTGTCCTGCTGCGTGAGCGTCTGCCAATCTGGAAGGTTGGCTGCGTAATACTGGTAGCCCAGCGCGCCGAGCACGTCGCCGGTGGTGTACAGGTTGTTGAAATCCATTTCGATCCCGGAAACATACCCGAAAATGTGAACAGCCATCCCTCCATTGCTATGGGCCAGGATATTGTTGTAGGCGGCATTTCCATCGCCGGAGTTAAAGACGAGTGCGGCGGAGTTCTCTTGTCCCGAACAATGAACCGAATTGTGGAAAACTTTCATGTAGGTATCGCCTTGCAATGCGATGCCTGTATTTCCTGAATAGCCGTACACATATACCATGTTGTTGGCGATGACCGTGGGATCTGTGCTCGAGCCATAACTGTTGCATGAAATACCTATACCCGCGCTTTGGCGAATGCGGTTGCGCAAAATCTTGGTATAACTCGCACTGGATACATCGATGGCTATAAAATTGGGTTCCGGGAATGTAGAAATCACCTCATTCCCCTGAATCAATGGGCTTGAGAAATAGTAGTCATGCAGGTAAATTCCGCGAATTTCCTGCCCCGCGAAGAGATTCTCTTCAATAATAATGTTATAGGAAGTCAAATTGCCTTGTATATGCACGCCGTAACCGCCTCCTTTGAACCCGCAGTTTCCGATATAAAGGCTGTCGAAATTGCCATAACCGTAAATCCCGGCGCTGTTGCTCGCCAGATCAAATTGGCAGGCCGAAAAAGATATGCCCGTACATTGGTAGTTCAGAATTACGGCATACCCTGTCGAAAGGGATTTTCCCAGGTTCATGCCTTCGAATTTCACAAAATCCGTTTCCGAAAGTGCAATGGCGCCCGTGTCATTGCCCAACCAAACCTCGCCCGGGGCGCCTGTTTTTTTCCGGAACAACACGGTGCTGGCGCTACTCGTGCCGGACACCGCACTCAATATCAATTTTTCTTCATACTCACCCGGTTCCACGTCAAATACCACCTGATTGGACACACCGCGGGCTGTCAGCGCTGCCGCGGCTGCCGTGAACGTGGCGAAATCGGGATCAACGCCCCCGATCGTGTACGTGCCGGAAAGGGGAGATGACTGCGCATTGAGGTTTTGGAGGGCGGAAATAAAGAGCAAAGAAAGACCAGAACATAAGCCGGTCAGGAGAGGCTTCGCGTACCTTTTCATACCAAGGGCTGCCGTTGATGAAATGAATGAACCGGAGGCAGGCTTGAAGCGGGATAATAGAGCCCAAGTTTTACGGAACTATCCCGGCAGAAAAATGACAGGTATCAGCGAAAGGGTTGAGATTGCGCCGCCGGGCGCTTAAAAACCCAGTTTTTCTTCCAACTCTTTGCTCAGTTTTGGCAATTTCCTCCGTTCAATCAGATAACTCGACAAACCCGCCACTTCCCTGAAAATGTAGTGTTTATCCAGGGCCCCCTGCAGGTACCCGCGCCCGCTGGAGCCGCCCGTGCCCGTGCGCATGCCGATCATGCGCGTCACCATGTTCACATGCCGGAAACGCCAGGTGGAGAGTTGTTCGTCGATTTCGAGCAGGTAGTTCAGCAGTTGAAACGGCGCCTGAAGCAAGGGGTAGCCCCGGTACAACATGATGAACAGGGCAGCCCGGCAGGCTTTGGCGCTCAGACGGCGTCCGGGAGGGGCTTCTCCGAAAAACAGTTCTTCAAACGATTGCCGGTTCCCTTTTTCGCCTTCCACGAGGCTGTTGGCGTAAACCGACGAGTAGTCGCTCCAGAACGGGTGTTTGCCATTGGAAACGGGAAAGAGGTTTTGGTATCCGGCCCAATATTCGGGTTGATCGAAGAAGGGCATGCGTTCGAGCCATTCGTTCACCAGGTCGAGCAGGGAGGGTTTGCTCTCCACGTTCTTGATCAGCGCGATATGTTCGGGCCGGAGTTGGGAGATATAGTATTCCTGGCCGTAGCGTTCGGGAAAACGCAGCCCCAGTTTGGCCTCGGTGATCTTGAACTGCCAGCTCTGAAAGCCGGAAGCCGGGCGCAGGAAATCGCGGAAATCCAGAAAATCCATGGGCGTCATCGTTTCGAGGATGTCGATCTGGTGCACGGCCACCTTCAGGATCGTGTCGATGCGGCCCAGGCGGTGCACCACCGTTTGCAGTTCGGGCG
>JAKLJF010000949.1 GCA_023151335.1 Thermoanaerobaculia bacterium
TCAAAAATTCATGCTGCGGGTTGTGTTCCAGGACAAAAAGTCCATCCGGCAGTAGCAATTCCTTTTCAAAGATCAGGTCCGGGATGATATCAATGGTGGGCAGCGAATACGGCGGCCCGGCAAAAATATAGTCGTATTGTTCCCGGGTTGATTCGATGAAGCGAAACACGTCCATCTGAAAAATTTTCAGGCTGGATTCGATCTGGAGTTTCTGGGCTGTTTTGCGTACAAACTGCACGCAACCGGGAAATTTGTCCACATAAGTGGCATCGGTACACCCCCGGGAAATAAATTCATAACTATGGCTTCCGGTGCCGCCGAACAGGTCGAGCATTTTAACCGACTCAAAATCGAGCAGGTTGTTGAGAATATTGAAGAGGGCCTCCTTGGCAAAATCCGTGGTAGGCCGGGTAGGCCATTTGTCGGCAGGCGGGTCGAAGCGGCGGCCTTTAAATTTTCCTCCTATGATGCGCACAGTGTAAAGCGTCTACAGGTTTTTTAAACAAAACAGATCGAAGTAACAATGACCGGGCAGGATGCCGGCGTCTTCCGGCAGTCGATAATACCCCGGCAGCGCGGCAAACCGAATGTCGCGTACGAAGCGGTACAGCAGGCGGTAAAGTTCCGAATCTTCCAACAGGTTGCCGGCAACGATCAGGGGTGTATCCTGGGGGTTCAGCCGGAACTGGTCATACACCAGCAATATGTAATACAACAGGTCGGGAGAAGCGGCAAACGCGAAGGAATTGTAGAAAAGCAGGTTTTGCCGCTCAAAAACGGCAATTTGGGCTACCTGGTTCCGGATATTGACAAAAATCCGGTGTTCTTCGGAGGCATCCAGATCCCTGGCCTGGCGCAACAGTGGAACCGCGAGATGCCGCACCCGGCCGCGGGGAAAAAATTCCGTGCACAACCTTGCCAGTCCCTGTTCAGTGGCGTACACCAGGTAAGCGTCGAACTCCGGGAGTTCGTCATAAGCATATGTATACTCTGCAGGATTCAGCAGCAATTTGAAATACGTGGCGAGGTTGCCGTGCTGGAAAAGCCGGCGGGGCACCAGGGTCGCGTTCCGGTGAAAAAGCGCACAGTGGATATGGCCGAACGGCAAACCGAACACCGCTTGCCGGAGTACGCCCCGCAATTGCCATTCCGATTGATGGAAAGCCTGTTCCCCGGAGGGGAATGTCCAGGATTGCAGGGCCAGTACCGCACCGTTATGATCGGCAGACAACAGGGAAATGCTGTCGGCTCCCAGCACCACCTGGAGAATGCACTGCGGTGCGGCGCTGGCCGTGAGGCGATCGTCTGTGTAATCGAGGGTGTTCGTATCCATGCTGTTACGGGGCAAAGGCAATTTCGCCCCGTAAAGATGCAAAATCAATTTTTAGCAGCGGCAGCCGTTTCGCCAATTTTACAAGAACCGTTGTAGCGGGCGCCTTCTTCCACGATCATGGTTTTGGCCGTGATATTGCCTTCAATCACCGCTGATTCCAGCAGGTGCAGGGCTTCTTTGATGAAAATGTCGCCCTGAATCCGGCCTTTAATGGCGGCATCGCGGGCGTGGATATTGCCCTTAACGTAGCTGCCGTCGCCGAGCACCAGGCGTTTATCCACATTTACCTCCCCGTGTATCGCACCGTCGAGACGTACATTATCGGCGCAGGCGAATTTCCCTTCAATCACGGTTCCTTTGGCAATGACCGTTGTTTGGGTGCCTTCTTTATCGGAGGGATTATTCAGTAAAGTCGCCGGGCTGGTACTTTTTTTATCTTTTGTAGAAGAAGAAAACATATAAGGCTCGAGATGATTTGATGAAAATTAAAAGCCGGTATGAATAAGCTGATATTCCAGAAATAAAGAATCGTGCCAAATTATTTACACCGCGCGCCGCCGGGTTTTTAGCATGCGTAACGTTTACGAAACTTTTAAAGTTTCGTAAACGTAATTCCAGCACCATCCATGCTGAAAACCCGGCGGCGCGAGGCATAGCACATGGGCAACCTTTTAAAAAGGCAGTTGGGCGCCTGCTTTCAGGCGGGCCTCGAGCCTCCGGCGGACAAAAGTCGTACTTTTGCGGCAAAAAAGAACCAAAAATCCATTTTTTTGTTGATTGCCAGATCATTATGCACACCAATATATTAGCCATCGAATCCTCCTGCGATGATACCGCCGCGGCCGTTATACAGGATGGCCGGGTGTTATCGAATTGCGTGGCCAACCAGGAAGTACACCGGCTGTACGGCGGCGTGGTGCCGGAGGTGGCCTCCCGGGCGCACCAG
>JAKLJF010000094.1 GCA_023151335.1 Thermoanaerobaculia bacterium
TGCTCGCTCATTCTTTTTCATTCACCCACCCTTTTGACACAACCCCCAGTAACCTCTTATTCTACCAGTCCCCGCCCTTCCTTGACGATTTTCTCTTCTTTCATCAGCTTTTTCATCAGGCGGTCCAAAATACCATTGATGAAATCCTTGCTGTTTTCGGTGGAGTACGTTTTGGATATTTCCACAAACTCGTTGAGGGTAACTTTGGTGGGTATCGTTGGGAAATGCAGGAGTTCGCAGAGCGCCATCTTAAGCATGATCATATCCAGAATGGCTACCCGGTCGGCGTCCCAGTTTTTCAGGTTAGGCGCGATGAGTTCAAAAAGCGACTGATCTTCCTGACAAGTTTTGCGCAGCAGTTGTTCGCCGAATTCACGCACGGTTTCGTCGGACGGTTCGAACTCTTTGTAAAACTCGCCTTCGAGCGGCATGACCTTCAAGGTCTTTTTCATGGCCCCTACTACCAATGATTCATCGTCCTGCCAGTTGTTGAACCGGTCTTCCGTCATTTCGATGAAAAAGTCGTTGGTTGTCAGGAATTTATACAGTTCCAGCAATATTTTGGCGTGATCGGCGTCGGTAGGCGTGTCCAGCGCCATATATTTTTTGTATTCCTCTGTTTCAATGAATTGCTGGTACATTCTGCGGATATGGTCCTCATCCAGATTTTCATTGAGCTTATACTGCGCGACGACATTTAAAAACCCCACGTGGTTCGCCAGGCTTTGAGTACAGGAGTTCGTATACAAACGGGGAGTGAAAGTTTTGTCTTCGTCGGAGGGCAGCAATTTGGCTGCCCTTATTGCGGCGTCTTTTTCAGCGTATTGGGCTACTTTAAGCAGTAAATAGAGGTGAAAAACATAAATTTCATACGTTTTCCAGATGCCGTCGTTGTACCCTTTTAATAAATCGGGAAAACTGAGCTGCTCATCACGGTTGAGCATGTACAACAGTTGCATGACCTTGATTCGAACGCTGCGGCGACTTAACATAAACTTTCAAATAACATTTGCGGGTGAGCGAAGGGGAGCATTTGCGCGCAAAGAAACGAAATCTTCCGGCAATAAATAAAAGATTTTGAAAATCGCTCAGAAACCGGTTTATAACTTCACCAATTTACGGGTTGATTGCCCGCTGCCCGAATCCAAAGTGCAGAAAAAAATACCGGGCGCAAGTGTGCTCGCGTCAAAAAAATAATTGGCATGGCTGGAGTTGCCTACCGGTGTTTCCCAGATCACCTGGCCGGAAATGTTGCTTAACCGCAGCCTCAGATCCGGCAGGGGGCGGCTCAATTCCCAGGAAATCACCGCGGTTTCCCGCACGGGATTGGGTTGTACGCTGAAACGGGTGAGTTCCGGAATATCGCGCACAGCGGAAGTTTGGTTGCTCACAACTATATCGTCGATCTGGAGTATAAAATCATTTTCAGAGTCGTGTACAAATGCGATATAAATCGTTTTGCCGGAATAAGCCGCGAGAGAAACGGCATGCGGTTCCAATTTTCCGTGAAACAATCCATTGACGCCTCCAAGATTGATGTCAATAAAAAAGTAGTTTTGGTCCTGATAACTGTCGGCATGAATATAACCCGGTGAAAATTGATAGTCTTCCAGGTTAAGCGTGTAAATAGCTTCATTACCAAGCATTTCAGCGGCGGCAAAGAGCGTATCTTTAAAAAAAGCGGTATCCGGGAGGTTCAGACTTTCAGATACCAGTACTTTGTATCCGTCGAGATGTTGCGGGCCCTGAAAGGACAATGACCGCCAGGAAAGCCGGTAACTGGAGTCTGATATTTGAATGGGGGGCGTTATCAGCCAATTGTTATTCGGTTCAATCTTTGCCAGCCAGGAACAACTGGTATAAGCATAGTTGACAGGGCTGCTCGTCGTTTCCCCCAAGTCGCTTTCGCGATACCAGGCGCCGGGCACCGTGTCCTTTTCACCACAACCGGTTGTCAGCTGGTCGCCATCCCAATTCACCCAATGGTTGTCATTACCGCTGGAGGCAGGCAACATCAGCGTGTCGTCCGGGTTGGAAAAATTTAACACCAATAAGGTATCGGGTGCGCCGTTGGGCTGGCCGGTCAGGATATAATTGCCGGCGAGGAGCAGTAAAACGGATAAATAAGGTCTCATGCGTATTTGTTTTCGAGCAACCAATGATCAAGTTCTGCTTCCAGAATATCGCGCTGTACCGGTACCACGCCGGGGTACTCACACACCTGACCGCCGGCCAGGTTGGATAAGGCAGCCACGACAGGTAAAGTCAGCCCTGCTGCCAACCCGAGTGCAGCTACGCTGATCACCGTGTCGCCGGCTCCGCTGACATCCGCCACGTTCCGGGGCACTGTCGGATACAGCCGCGCTTCTTTTTGGTTTTCCAAAAATAAGCCTTTTTCCGAAAGGGTGATCATGGTGATCGAATGTTCCAGTTTTTTGTGTAAAAAATTGGCAGCCTGTTGTAAAGAATCGAGGTCTGCCTGTACCTGGAACGGAACGCTGTCCCGGATTTCCTTGAGGTTGGGTTTGAACAAATCCGCGCCGCGAAAAGCAAAAAAATTGTGTTTTTTGGGGTCAACTGCCGTGAGAATACCGCGTTGCCGGGCCGCGGACAGCACGGCGTCGATCACTGCGGGCGTCAATACGCCTTTATTATAATCTTGCAGGATGATAGCCTGTACGGATGTATTGTTCAATAATGACACTACGCGCTCCAGCAGAATGTTCTCCTCTGCTTTTGAAAGGTCGTGATCATCCTCCTGGTCGATGCGCAACATTTGCTGGTTGTTGCCCAACACACGGGTTTTTACCGTTGTCCGGCGGGTTTCGGACAATACCAGGCCGCTGTCGGTCATGCCGTTCTCCGGCAGCATCCGCCGAAGTGCCTGGCCCTCGGCGTCCTGGCCTACTACTGTACAAAGCACCGGCGTTGCGCCGAGCGCCCGGATATTCAACGCCACGTTGGCTGCCCCCCCCAGGCGGTCTTCGGTAGCACGGTGCAACACCACGGGTACCGGCGCTTCCGGAGAGATGCGGCTGACCGTACCGGTAAGATACCGGTCGAGCATTACGTCACCGACGATCAGTATATTTTGATTTTCAAACTTTTGTAATATTTCCCGCGCCGTCATTTTGCCAGTTTTTTGGTCCAGTAACGCATTAACCCGGCCACGGACATAAATGCCGGATTCGCTGCCTCGTATTGCGCCAGGCCGGTGGCATTCACGCCCGCGGCAAGCATTTCTTCCCGCACGAAAGATTCAAAAGCCGGGATGATCTCCGGCGCCGGCGTTAGCGCCTCGGCGTAAGGTTTCATCCAGGCGGCCCAGGCCAGCAGCCTGTTTTCCAACGCGTCGAGGTGGGCGCGTTTATCGGTAATTTTTCCAAAATGGGTGAGATACAGGGTTTCCACGGGCAGTTCGCGCAACAAGCGGAGCGAAATCTGCCAGTCTTCCAGATTAATATCTGGCGGAGGACAGGGCGGCGCTACCGGGAAGGCGTCAATTTTAACACCTGCCACATCGCCGGTGAATAAAACGGCTTCCCCCTTTTCCGGCCTTGCTTCCCAGGCAATATGGTGGACGGCATGTCCGGGCGTATACCAGGCTCTCAGCGGCAAACCGGTCGCGATAATCTGCTCGCCGTGTTCAGGGGCGTACAGCTGGCTTTCTGGTATGGGCTCCATGCGGCCCCACAGGACGTCCATCTCGTCGCCGTAGATCATGCGGGCGGAATTGTACAATTTTTCCGGGTCGGCCAGATGCGGCAATCCGCGGGGGTGCACATATATGGTGGCTCCCAGTCGGGCCAATGCCCAGGCCGCCCCCGCATGGTCGAAGTGGATATGGGATAAAAAGACGTGCTTAAAATCGCGCAGACTCCAACCTTTAGCCTTCACCGCGGCTTCCAGTTGTGAAAAGGTGGAATAGGGGCCAGTTTCGACCAGGGCCAACCCGCCGGGGCCTTCAAGGGCAAAGGCGGCGATGGTATGTTCCAGGTGTTTAAAGCCCAGGTCGAGGGTATGAATCTTCATGGATTAGATTTTTTCAACAGCGCACGGTGAGCTGCAATTAATGCTCAGACACGCTATATACTTCGGGGCAACCTGACTGTTGCCTACTGCCTGCGGCTTTTCACCGCAACACCTCCCGCGCGATCACGATTTTCTGAATTTCAGACGTGCCCTCGCCGATCGTGCAGAGTTTGGAATCGCGGTAGAATTTTTCCACCGGAAAATCTTTGGTATAGCCGTATCCGCCATGCACCTGCACGGCATCGGTGCTTATCTCCACGGCTACTTCGGAGGCGTAATATTTCGCCATGGCCGCTTCTTTGGTGCATTTTTCATTGGCGGTTTTGAGCTCACCGGCCTGACGGGTCAACAGTTCGGCGGCATTTATTTTAGTGGCCATGTCGGCCAACTTGAAGCTGATACCCTGAAAATTGGCGATAGGCTGGCCAAATTGTTGCCGTTCCTTGGCATATTTCACCGAGGCTTCATAAGCGCCTTTGGCAATGCCGAGCGAGAGGGCAGCAATAGAAATACGCCCCCCGTCCAGAATTTTCATAGCTTGTATAAATCCATCCCCTTCCTGGCCGAGCATCTGGCTTTTATGCACGCGACAGTTATCGAAGATCAGTTCGGCGGTTTCGCTGGCGCGCATGCCGAGTTTGTTTTCTTTTTTGCCACCCCGAAAACCCGGCGTGCCGCGTTCGACAATAAAAGCCGTCATACCCCGGCTGTCGAGCAATTCGCCGGTGCGCACGATCACCACGGCCACGTCGCCGGAAATGCCGTGTGTGATCCAGGATTTGGTGCCGTCGATCACGTAATAATCGCCATCGCGGCGGGCCACGCACTGCATCCGTCCGGCATCGCTGCCGGTGTTCGGTTCGGTGAGGCCCCAGGCGCCGATCCATTTACCGGTGGCGAGCAAGGGGAGGTATTTTTGTTTTTGTTCTTCGGTGCCAAAGCTCAGAATATGGTTGGTGCAAAGCGAATTATGGGCTGCCACACTCAGGCCTATAGAGCCGCACACTTTGGCAATTTCTTCGATAATCGTAATGTATTCCGAATAACCCAGGCCTGCGCCGCCGAACTTTTCGGGCACCAATACGCCAAGGAAGCCGTGTTCGCCCATTTGGTGGAACAAATCTTTGGGGAAATGCTGCGTTTCATCCCATTCCATCACATGGGGCCTGATATAAGTTTCTGCGAAATCGCGCGCGCTCTCGCGGATCAGTTGGAGGTTGCCGGTCAGGAGTTCTGCCGTATTTGTCATGATTTTACCTGGATTTGGATAATGAATACTGCCGTGGTGACTGCAGCCGGTACAATGCCGGAATTAAATGCAAAAATAGATTGATTGTTCAAGAGATATAAAACGTTTCCATTATTTGGCTATTAGTCGTCATTGCGTAATTGGGTCATTGGGTCAATTTTGCTTCATCTTCCTCTTTTCCTTTCGGATGCGCCTGTTCATATACTTTGATGAGCCGGTCGATGGAGTTGTGGGTATACACCTGGGTGGCAGCCAGGTTGCTGTGGCCGAGTAGTTCTTTAATGGCGTTGAGATCGGCGCCCCTGTTGGATAAATGGGTGGCGAACGAATGACGCAACACATGCGGGCTGCGTTGTTCGGCGGTGGTCACCCGCGACAGGTATTTTTTCACGATGTAATATACCGATCCGGCGGGCAGTTTTTCCCCTTTTTTATTCAGGAAAAGCCAGGGTTCCCTGTTGCCCGGAAAAGTTTCTGCCCGGCAGGGGAGGTATCGTTCCAGGAGTTCGGCCAGATATTTTGCAAAAGGCGCCATACGTTCCTTTCCTCCTTTACCAGTTACCCGAAATATCATGCGGGAAATATCGATGTCGGAAATTTTCAGGTTGACCAGTTCGCCGCGGCGCATGCCGGTAGCATACAGAATTTCCAGCACCAACCGTTCGAGCGTGCCCTGATAATTGTCGGGGAAGGGTATTTCAGAAAACAACAAAGCCATCTGGTTCTCCTGCACAAATACAGGCAGCCGCTTGCCGGTTTTGGGCGCCAGTACCTTTTGCATAGGGTCTTTGTTGATCAGCCCCCTTTTTTTTAAAAACCGGAAATAACTGCTCAGGCACGACAGGCGCCGGTTAACGCTGCGGGCGCTCAGCCCTTCCTGCATTTGGGCCGCGGCCCAGGCCCGTACATGCAAATGCCTTACTTCGGCAACCGAAGTAAGGCATTGTTTGTCGGTAATATATGAAATAAAGTTCCCTAAATCGTTTTTATAGGCCGCCAGCGTGTGCGGCGAGAAACGGCGCTCCAGCGCCAGATACTGATAAAACGATTCTTCGTGGAACAAATTAATCGTTTTTGTTGCCGTACATTTCTTCTTTATAGACGGCTTTCAGGATTTCTGTGCGGCGTTCCACCGAGGGTTTGCTGAACGCTTTGCGGCGGCGCAGTTCCTTCAGGATACCAGCGCGTTCAAATTTCTTTTTGTACTTTTTAAGTACTTTGTCGATGGCTTCGCCGTCTTTTACCTCAACGATGAGCATGTAAATTCTCCTTTTTTGTAAATGTTTATGATGTGAAAAATTCGGGCTGCAAAGGTACAATGAATTTGAGTAAACCTACAAGTTTAATTAAAAGAAATTGCAACGTGGTCTTTATTCAAAAAAATATTTCCTGGGCTACCCGAAAGGTATTGGCGTGCGCTTCCACGATATCGGACAGGCGGGCGGAATAGCCGCCCCCCATGCTCACTGCCACCGGCACCCTGTTCCGGTGGCAAAAATCGAGTACGATCCGGTCGCGCTCCCGGCATCCTGCCCGGCTGATATTGAGCCGGCCGAGTTTGTCCGTTTCCAGGATGTCCACCCCGCTGAGATAAAAAATAAAATCGGGTTGGACGCCGTCGGCCAGGCGGGGAAGCGTTTCCAGCAGCAGATGCAGATAAGGTTCGTCGGTCATACCGTCGGGCAAGGCGACATCGAGATCGGATTTTTCTTTGCGAAGCGGATAGTTGCGGGCGCCGTGCATGGAGAAAGTAAATACCCTGGGTTCGTTTTGAAAGATCTGGGCGGTACCATTGCCCTGGTGCACATCGAGGTCCACGATCAGGATTTTTCGCGCCAATCCTTTGTTTAACAAATAATTGGCTGCCACGGCCTGGTCGTTGAAGCAGCAAAATCCTTCACCGTGGTCGGCGAAAGCATGGTGAGTGCCGCCGGCCACATTCATCGCAACGCCATGTTCCAGGGCAAACAAGGCCGCCTCGACGGTACCCTGGGCGATATGCCTGCCCCGAACAACAAATTTTTCATTGATGGGAAATCCGATAGCGCGGATTTCACGCTCGCTGAGCGCAACAGTCGTCAGTTTATCCCAGTATTCCCGCGTATGGGTCAGCAGGCCGTCTTCCGGTGGCAACAATGCCGGATGGAAAAAATTTTGCTCTTTGACCGTACCCTCGTATAACAACTGTTCGGGAATGAGTTCATATTTTGCCATAGGAAAGCGATGACCTACGGGCAACTCGTATTTATATACCGGGGAATACGCAATTTTCAACATGTCGCAATCACTGTACGGCCACACTGAACACCCGGAACCCGCTTTCGGTTTGCACGTGCAGCCGGTAAAGGCCCGCGGGCAGGTTCAGATTTTCAAATTTGACCCTCGTCGCGCCGGGCATTGCGGTTGTGCCGGCGGTTGTTATCCGGCGGCCTGTCAGATCCAGCAACACGAGTTGCACCGCCGTAACCCTTTCGGCATACATATCGACCCGGAAATCACCCGTCGTGGGGTTAGGCGCGACCACTAAGTTGCTCAACTCCGGCAAGTCGTCGGTGTCAACAAAATCGAGGCTAAAAGCCTGGCTGCTCACCGATGGCGTATTGGTGCAGGCGTTACTGGCCGTAAGGGTCACCGTGTAGGCGCCAGGCAAGGTATATGTATGCACCGGGTTTATGTCAGTACTGGTGCTGTTATCGCCGAAATCCCATAAATAGGAGGTCGCATACTGGCTGGTGTTCGTAAAGGAAACCGCGGCTCCGGCTATCACCGGCGTAAAACCGGCCTGCGGCGCCCCTAACACCTGCAAGTCCACCGTGGCAGAGTCGCTGTAGCCCGATTCGGTGACAATGAGCCGCACCTTTTTATTCCCCGGCGTCAGATAAGAAACAATATGCGGCCCCGGCCCGGAGGCTGTGGAAGCCGGCAGGGCGCCGGGGCCGAACTGCCAGGCATAACTGGCAAGCGGACCCGCCAGTGTGGCGTTAAATTCCACCGTTTCCGGAACCCGGCAAATGGTATCAGGTATGGGCTGGATAATTGCCTCCGGCGGATTGAATTCCGCAATACCGATATTGTTCAGATAAAGGTTGTTCCCAAAGTCATTTGTTGATACAAAACGGATAAGTACCCGTTGGCCTTCAAATTTTTTAAGCGAAGCGCCTTCGTGTCGCCAGTCCTCCGGATCATCCGGGGTGAAGAAACCGGGAAATGCCGGTGTGGTAGTCAGGTCGGGATCGTTTTTCACCCAAACGACCGTCGGGGCGGCGCTCAGATCGCAATCGGGAAAAACTTCGACCCGCAGTTCTTCCGAAAACGCCGCCTCATAAATGGTGTGCGACAAGTCGAATACCACACCGGGGTTTTTCAAATCCGTCAGATCGAGCGGCGGCAAATACAGGTAATCCAATGCGCCGCGTTCGTGGTAATTGTAACAATTCAGAAAAACAGCCCTGGTATTCTGACCGTTGGCGCCCACTACATCAAAGTTTGTTCTGGCCCAGGTTATTTCCCCGTCGGGATTTTCCAGCTTCCAGCCGTCGGGGGGAAAGGCGGCGCTTTTAAAAGATTGGGTAAAAAAGGTATCGACCGGTTGCACAAAGGCTTGCAGGCTGATCTGCAGGGTGTCATTGAAAGGTGCGTCCTCCTGGGTATAGGAAGACCATACCTTAATATCGGCCGGACCGTTTTGAGCGATCACCAGTTTGTTCTTAAAGGTATAAATTAAGGTATCGCCGGGAGGAATATCGGGCGCCGGCTCACTCACGGGCGCTTCCGCGTTGAGTTGGAAATACAAACTGGCGCCTGTAACAGGGTTGACGCCCTGATTGATGAGTTGAACGGCAATGGAGTCTTTGACAGGCCCGCAAGCAAAAACCGGCAGGGCCGGAGGAGATATCAAGCCCGTGAGCGCTATATCATCCGGCTGAACGCAATTTTTTAATCCGCCGGGCCAATGGACGGCCAGCGAACGGCGGCCGGCGAGGTCGCCGGGATAACTGGCACGCAGGGAAAACCACTGTTCATCGCCTGCGTTCTGGATGGGGAGCGTTAGAAAAGAGTCGGCGGTGGTTCCGGCAATTTCCATGTATTTATCGCCGAGCAGGTAGACATCGTAATGCAAGGTGTCGTTGATCCTGTTCCAGGCCAGGGTCATGGAATCCGGACAAACTTTTTCCACCCTCGGGCTGGCAGGCACGGGTGCGATGGTGAGCGGGTAACCGGTAGTGTCCACCTGATTGCTGCGCAGGATGGAAAACCGAACCTGCCCATTCACGGCATCGGGAACCGTCCAGTTATAAAACCGTTTGTCACCGCTCACGATATTGATCGGAACCCATGTTTTGGCGTTATCGGTCGAGTAACGCAGGGTAAAACCGGGGGTGATGCCGTGTGCGTCCCATTGCAGGCGAACGGTTTCGCCGGGTACCAGCGCGTCCCCGCCATCAGGGTAGGTGATCTCGATTTCATCGGTCAGGAACTCCCAACCCAACAGGTATCGTTGCGGTCCCATGGGTACCTGGTGGCCGTTGACCCGGATTGTGTAGTTTCCGGCGGGTGGATCGTTGATAACCACCTGTTCCATGTTGTTCAGGGAATCGCGGCCGGCGCCAGCGGGGGCGTTTAGGATGGCGGGATCGGGTGTAGGGTCGGGTTTCCAGGGTTGGAATAAGGTACCATTTGGCGCTGTGATAGTTAAATCAAGGTCATTGACCAATGCTTTCGCGGCATTTTCGTCGGCGGGCGGATCGGCCCAATACAGCATGATGCGCAGCTGCCGGACACCCGCGGGCACCGCAAGGGTTTGGGTCGAAGATGCCTGGTGTTCTACGTTCCCTCCTGTCCAGCGTTTGTCTTTCAACAATCGCATAGCGCGCCAGGAATCAACTATCCCCCACCCGAATTTGAAGTCGGGGCCGGGATTGCCCACATCGGTGGCTGTATTGAGTACGGCCAGTTTGAGTAAGGCCGCTTCGGGTTGTTCGCCGTTGTTAAAAGTTTTATATGCATGGGACAGTTGAGCCAGGCAACCGGCTATAGCCGGCGCGGAATAGGAGGTGCCGTTGGATACGATATAGTCGTTGTTGGACAACGGCAAATTGACAGACGAACCCAGGCCGCTGATATCCGGTTTCAGACGGCCGTCGTTGGCGGGGCCGCGGCTGGAGAAATAACTCAATTCAAGGTTTGCATCGATGCTGGCTACCGCCAATGCATTTTTGGCCATCTTGTGTCCGCCGGTTATGTTGCCCCAGCCCGAACCGGCGCCATACCCGCAATTTTCCGTACCGGAATTACCGGCGGAAAATACGTGCATCAGGGTCGGGTGTTCAAAAAGTTGTTGATCAACAGTTTGGGTCGCGAGGGTATAACCTTTGTTGCAATCGTCGCTGTAAGATGTATTGGTAATGGTTATGCTATCGCTGAGATGGAGGGGCAGGGTTTCATCCTGAAAGCCAACGGTGTAGTCGATGCAATAAATATTTGCGCCTGTGGCCATGCCGCGATATTGTGGATTCAGGTTGCCGGCGCCACCCATTGCCCCGCCGACGCGGTCGGCGTGATCCACCGGGTCTTCATTGTTTGTTTTGTTCCACAGCCGGCCCTTGAAGTCGATGTGCGGGCCTGCCCGGCCGTCGTCGCGCACAAGCAGGTTGACACCTTCGCCGTTGAATTTGTTGCCCAGCGGATGACCGGAATCCAGCAGGGCAGTCCGGTGAATGACGCGCCCGGTTTCGTCATCGGGTTTTTGGGGCCGGGGCGCCAGTTCCATATATCGCACAAAAGGTAGCGCGGCGAGTTCCATGATCCGCGCTTTGGGAATGCGCAGACCGATGTAGCCGTTTTGGTTGCCCTCTTCCCGGACAATCATACCCAGTTCCCGGCATCGGGCAGCGCCTTCCCGGATGGGAAGGGTGGGGTAGAGTTGGATGTCCACATCCACCAGGTTGCCGTGCATAGCCCAGTTGCCATAAGGTTCTTCCCTGAGGCTGGCAGCCAGTTTCCACTCCGGTTCAACTGGCAGAATACTGCGTACGTGAATGGATTCCAGTTTATTCAGGTCGAACCACCGCGGTAAGGCTACCAGATAAACCCCATCGGGGATATAGGAAATAAATTGAACACCCGCTGATTCCAGGGCTTGCCGATCCCGGTTTGTTGGGATTTGCAGACACTGCAAGTAGCGAAAGTAGTAGCCATTCACCAGTTCCCCCGGTTTAACTTCCTGGTTTTGCCGTATGGCCTGAAAATTGTCGGGGAAATAAAGGGTACCCTGTGAAAAATGAACGGGGAAAGTATTCTGGCTTTCTGCAACTTCAATGATCAAACT
>JAKLJF010000950.1:0-1224 GCA_023151335.1 Thermoanaerobaculia bacterium
TTTGTACCCCGATTTTATAACCTGTTTCCCAATTCGAGACGATCAGGGTGTCTGTGATCTGCCCGTTGAAGTCGGTTTGCAGGGCGTAGGAAATGGAGTCTTTGCTGTCATAAGCCAACAGGTAAAAGCCGGCGTTGGCGAAAACGGCATCGTAAAGGGAAAAAGGATAATCTGCTATTTCGCCAGAAATCATATTCTGCCAGTTAAAATAAATCAGGCGCCCGTCGTAACTGTCAAAAGTGTAATAGGCGCCGCCCTGTCCTTCGATAACCCGTCCCGGATGAACAAACGGTTCGATGTTTTGGGAATATTTCATATTGTATACCGGCGAATCCGGATGGCCTGTTTGTTCCCAATATTGGATAGTGGGATACCCCGCGGCAACGAGGTTTTCTGTACCCGGATAAAATTGAAAATCATAAATATTTGGAGAATAAACACCCTCTTTTTTTAAGGTTGTTTCCCAAAGTATTTTGCCGGTTTCCAATTCGTATTTTACTATTTGGCTTTTTTCCAAACTCCGGCCCTTTATGCCTGTCAGATTCCCGTCGGGGGCCGTTTTCAGCAAGTATGGTTGTGTTTCTGTATCGGACGGAAGTTTACTCCAGCGCAGCTCGCCGTCCGGCTCAAAAGCCAGGAGCGTGTTCTTGTCAAACGAGGCGTCGCACAGGTCATTGGCAATAGCAACGGCGAACCCGCCGCCCGGAGTGGCAACAGCCGAAAGGATCGAATGAACTTCCGATGGCGGCAAATCCAGGTGACGGCGCAGTAAAATTTCGCCCCTGGAATTAAATATGACGGCGACGATTGAGTCGGAATACAGCGCGCCAGGTGAGGACTCCCCGCGCATGAGGCTCAACCAGCGGCCGTCGCCGAGGGCATGCAGTTCCCGGGGTTCCGTATTAAAACCGTAAGCCAGTACGCGGTCGTGTATCTGGGCGTGTAGCAGACAGGTTTGTATCTGCCAAAGAAGGAATAGGAAGGTTATACCGTTTTTCATAATCAATACGCGGATTTCGATGAACAAATTGAAGTGCTGACAAATATGTCCCAAAATCCGTTGGTTATAAGGCCGAATGAGTGAATACGCCATAACCAGCGAAAAGCCCCGTGCTGCCTGAACAGCACGGGGCTTCCGCGTTTATATTATATATGCCTGATAATCAATACTTATTGCACCCGCAAGTGTTTGATCGAGTAGTAAAAGATGGTAGCGAAGCCAAA
>JAKLJF010000950.1:1234-2279 GCA_023151335.1 Thermoanaerobaculia bacterium
TATATATGCCTGATAATCAATACTTATTGCACCCGCAAGTGTTTGATCGAGTAGTAAAAGATGGTAGCGAAGCCAAAAGATAGCATTGAGTGAAACAACACGAAGGCGCTGTTGCCCGTCTTGATACCGATCACTACTGCCGCGGCAAACACCAGGGCCATGAAACCTTCGGCGTAGGTCACCCAGGAAATTTTGGAAGCCAGGTAGCTCGCTTTTTTGAAGGAGTTTTGTTGGCCGGTGATGCCGTATTTCGGCGTGCGTACGAAGGCGGATACTTTACCCCGCAGGCCTTCGATTACGGCCACCGCGTTGTACAGCGACAAGCCCATCGAGATCGGCAGGAAGGACAGGAAGAGGCCGAAGAAACGCACTTTTTCCCAGAAAGAGGGCGGGTTGTTGCGGTTCAGCGCGGCCGTGATGTTGGCCGTGTAGGAAATGCTGGCCACGGCGATCAAACCCAGTACCGAGAACGACAGGAAGTGCGTGGAGATGCCCAGTTCCTGGAAGGCGAAGGACAACGGAATGCTGCTCAGCGCCGCGATGAACACCCAGAGGAACACCCCGTAGGCCAGCAGCTGGCTGATGGCGTGCATTTTTTGTACCGGTTTGAGTTTGTCGGTGTTCCACACCAGTTTCAGCAGTTTGCGGGCATTTTGCGCGCCGCCTTTGTTCCAGCGGAACTGTTGGCCTTTCAGCGCGTTCATGTCCACCGGCAATTCGGCCGGGCTGCCGAGTTTTTCCAGGTACTGGATTTTGTACCCCATGATCTGGGCGCGGAAGCTCAGGTCGAGGTCTTCGGTGAGCGTGTCGCTTTGCCAGCCGCCGGCTTCGTCGATCACTTTTTTGCGCCATACGCCGGCGGTGCCGTTGAACTGGAGCAGCAGGTTGCCGTAGGAGCGGCCCGCCTGTTCGACGGTGAAGTGCACGTTCAGTTGCAGGGCCTGCAACTTGGTGAGCATGCTGTAATCGGCGTTGATATGCTCCCAGCGGGTTTGTACGATGGCGATCTTCGGATCTTCGAAGTAGGTCATAGTGGTGCGCAGGA
>JAKLJF010000951.1 GCA_023151335.1 Thermoanaerobaculia bacterium
ACCTTGTTGCCGGTGACACCGAACAGGTCGGCGGCAAAATCGAAGCCGGCAACATTGAAACCGGCATTAAAACCGTAGGTCAGGGTGGGAATTGGGCTGCCGAGGTTGGTACGGTCGGCGCCGTCTACCTTGCCATCGCCGTTGAGGTCGGCGTAGCGCAGGTCGCCGACGCCTTCATTGCCCAGGCGGGGAGAGGATGTCACTTCGTCGGCACCCTGAAAAACGCCGAGCACTTTATAGCCGAAGAAGGAGCCGATGGGCTGGCCTTCCACCGAATGGGTAGCGGGCTCGCCCTGCTGGAAAGCCGCGAAAATTTCGGAGCGCAGGTCGTTGAGTTTGACGATCTCATTTTTTACCGGCGACAAAATAGCGCCGACGTTCCAGGAAAAACGGCCTGCCTGTCGCCAGTTGAGGGTAATGTCCCAGCCCCGGTTGCGCACTTCGGCAGTATTGACCAAGGGATCGGCGCCCGAACCCACATAGTCCGGAATAGGCACTGCCGCGATGATGTCGTATGTCAGGCGGTTGTACCAGTCGATCTCGCCGCTCAAGCGGCCGTTCAGTATGCCGAACTCGAGACCGATGTCGGTTTGTTTGGCCGTTTCCCATTTCAGGTCGGGATTGCTGTAATCAACGAGCGTAGCGCCGGCATTCAATTCTTCTTCGGTACCGAAAATGGCGTACAAGCCCGATTTAATCACCCCAAGGCTGGGGTAATAACGGTCTTTGATACTGTTCTGATTACCGAGTACACCGTAGCTCACGCGCAGTTTGAGCCGGTCGAGCACATCCAGGTTTTGAATAAATTCTTCCTGTCCGGCATTCCAGCCTATGCTAAACGACGGAAAAATTCCTTGCCGGTTATCTTCGTTAAAACGCGACGAAGCATCCTGGCGTAACGAAGCTGTGAACAAATATTTATCCAGCAGTACGTAATTTAACCGGAACAACTGGGAAACAATGGCTTCATGTCGGCTGTTGCCAAACCCGGCCTGGTCTGGGTCGACATCCTGCCCCACCAGGTAAAGCAGGTTTTCTCCGGTTCCCGGAAAATTCGTCCGGTTGGCGCCGATACTTTCAGTTTGCCATTCTTCGGCGGTATAGCCGGCCAGTACAGTCAACCGATGTTTGGCCCATTCTTTTTCGAACGTCAGGGTTTGTTCCCAGATCCAGCGTTGCTCGCGGCCCAGTCCTGTACCCAGGCGGTCATCGATGTTCAATTGAGAAGGCGAAACCTGGAATACCGGGGTATAATTTTTATACCGGGTATTGTTCAGATCGAAACCGAAGTTGGAGCGGAAAGTGAGGTATTTTAAAAACTTGATATCCCCGTACACCGAGCCGAAAAAACGGTTGGCATTTTCTTTATTGTCACTTCTGTAAAACAGATCGGCGGCCGGATTGGCAATGGCCAGGCCGAACGGAGAGGTCGGGTCGGTAAAATTACCATCTTCGTCCTTTGGGGCAAATACCGGCGGAATACGGTAAGCGCCGACGATAGCCACATTCGGGGCAATTTGTTTGCTGGTATTGGAATAGGCGAGGTTGTTGCCAAGGGTGAGCCAGTTATTCAGTTTCAGTTCGTTGTTGAAACGCGCCGTTACGCGCTCGAATTCCGAATTTTTCAACACGCCCGACTGGTTGAAATAGTTGACGCTCATGTTGTAGGAAAACTTTTCCGATCCGCCATTGGCTGCCAGTTGAAGGTTGCCGATCGGCGCCGTGCGGAAAATTTCATCCTGCCAGTTGGTGCCGGCGCCCAGGGCGGAAGGGTCGGGGTAGTAGGATTGGTTTGTCAGTTCGTTGTACGCCTGCGCAAATTCGGCGGCGTTCATCATGTCGATTTGTTTGGTAATATCCTGCGTACCGTAGTAAGTGCTCAGGGAAATGACCGCGTTTTCCCGTTTTTTCCCGTTTTTGGTGGTGATCAGGATAACGCCGTTGGAGCCGCGTGAGCCATAGATGGCCGCGGCGGAGGCGTCTTTGAGCACTTCCACCGATTGCACATCCTGCGGGTTGATGAACGATGCATCGTAGGCGATCATGCCGTCGATGACGTACAGGGGGTTGGCGTTGTTCAGGGTGCCGGTACCGCGGATACGGATCGTGGCGCCTGCGCCGGGTTCCCCGGAGGTGGGCGTCACGTACACACCGGCAATTTTACCCTGAAGGGCCTGTTCGATGGATGCCGTCGGGATCTTTTCAATCTCCTGCGTCTTAACGCTGCCGATGGAACCCGTGAGGTCGCTCTTTTTTTGAGTGCCGTAACCTACTACGA
>JAKLJF010000952.1 GCA_023151335.1 Thermoanaerobaculia bacterium
CCCGTTAAACCCGTTAAACCCGTTAAACCCGCTCAACCCATTAAACCCGCTCAACCCGTTGAAAAATGAAACCCGCCCAATATATCGCCCGCATCACGCATTATTTCACGCATCATCCGCTGTTATTGTGGATGGTGACGTGGTCGAAAACGCATTCCCTGCCGGGGTTGAAACGGATACCGCTGTACAACCTCATCGTTTTCATCCGGCGGGAGACGCAGGACGACCGGATTTTGACGCGGGCCAACAGCATGGCCTGGGACTTCTTCCTGGCCATATTTCCATCCATCATCGTATTGTTCACCTTGCTGGCTTACACGCCGCTTTATGCAACATTCGACGATGTTTTACGCGAAGCGATCCACGAGGTAATGCCGGGCGCTGCGGGCAATATGATATTCAAAACCATTCAGGACATCGCCACGCGGCAACGCGGCGACCTGTTGTCGTTCGGTTTTTTCCTGGCGATATGGTTTGCGTCCAACGGTATGTTGTCGATGATGGAAGGATTTGAAAAAGAACACGAGCACACCTTCCGGCGCCGTACGGGTTTTGAAAAACGGCTGATCAGCATCCAACTGACTTTCCTGATCGGGCTGGTGCTGGTGGGCGCGGTTATTTTTGTCATCCTGGGCAACACGATCCTCGGTTTTGTATTTCAATATATCAAAGCCGACCTGATCACCCGGGTCACGTTTTTCACCTTCCGCTGGGTAGTGGTGATCGTCTTATTTTACACGGGTTTTTCTACGATTTACCGTTACGGCGCGGCCACCCACGTGCGGATACCCTTTTTCAACCCGGGCGCGCTGCTGGCCACCTTCCTGTCCATCGTCATTTCCTGGGGTTTTTCATTCTATGTCGACAATTTCGGCAGCTACAACAAAGTGTATGGCTCCATTGGTACGCTCATCGTTTTGATGATCTGGTTGCAGCTGAATTGCATGATCCTGCTGATCGGTTTCGAGGTAAATGCCGGAATTGCCGTCTTGCGGAATTTGAGGCGGATGGAACGGGAGCAGGCAATTAAAAACCAGGATGGAAATTAACCCTTTAATTGCGTAAGAAATCTTATTGATATTTACACCAACGTGATTTTACCTTAACTGCGAACCAAACTGGCAGGTCTGTTGTTCCCTGCCCCGTATGAAAGACATTCGGCATATCCACACCCTCGGCGGGCTGAGAGCCAGCGGTTACGAGCCCAAAAGCGTCAAGGAAGAACTGCGCGCCAACCTCATCGATAAAATCCGCCGGAAAGAAACCATTTTCCCCGGTATTTTCGGCTTCGACGACACCGTGCTGCCCGACGTGGAGCGCGCCGTGCTGAGCCGGCACAATATCCTGCTGCTGGGTTTGCGCGGACAGGCGAAAACGCGCATCGCGCGGATGCTCACCGGGCTGCTCGACGAGTACGTGCCCGTGGTGGCCGGCAGCGAACTGAATGACGACCCCCTGGCGCCCATCAGCCGCTACGCCAAAGAACTGATCGCCGAAAAAGGCGACGAAACCCCCGTCGAATGGCTGCACCGCGACGAACGCTATGTGGAAAAACTCGCCACGCCCGACGTGAGCATCGCCGACCTGGTGGGCGACGTCGATCCCATCAAGGCCGCCAATCTGCGCCTGCCTTATTCCGACGAGCGCGTCATCCACTTCGGGCTGATCCCGCGGGCGCACCGCTGCCTGTTCGTCATCAATGAATTGCCCGACCTGCAGGCGCGTATCCAGGTTTCGCTGTTCAACGTGCTGCAGGAAGGCGATATGCAGATCCGCGGATTCAAACTGCGCCTGCCACTCGACGTGATGTTCGTCTTCACCGCCAATCCGGAAGACTACACCAACCGGGGCAGCATCATCACCCCGCTGAAAGACCGTATCGAGAGCCAGATCACCACCCATTACCCCACCAGCATCGAAGTCGGGCGCCGTATCACCGAACAGGAGTCCCGCATCACCGCCGCGCAACGCGACGCGGTGCGCATCCCGAACGTACTCAAAGACCTGATCGAAGAAATCGCATTTGCCGCCCGCGACAGCGAATACGTGGATAAAAAAAGCGGCGTCAGCGCCCGCCTGACCATTTCGGCGTACGAAAACCTCTATTCCACCGCCGAACGCCGCATCCTGCGCAACGGGGAAGCAAAAACAACGGCCCGTATCACCGACTTCTGGGGCGTCATTCCGGCCCTCACCGGCAAGGTGGAAATGGTGTACGAGGGCGAACAGGAAGGCCCGCACGCCGTGGCCCTGCACATTATCGGGGCGGCGCTGA
>JAKLJF010000953.1 GCA_023151335.1 Thermoanaerobaculia bacterium
GTGGCGCTGTTTATCCTTTCACGCTTCCCTATAATTTACACCTGGAAACCGCCCGTGCATATACCGCTCACTTGGGCGCCTCCTTGTTCGGGATCAAAAAGAATTTTTCAAACGCCGATAGCCCTGCCGTGCAGTCGGAATTTCTGGGCCTTTCGGAAACGGATTACGAGATTTTGACCGGTAAAAATTTCGCCGGCGCCGATACGACCCTCGATGTACGGCCCCATCGCTTATATGGCTACGACAGCCCGGGGTTGAGTGGTCATGTAGGCAATCTCAAAACATTCATGGAGCGCTGCCGCCTGAATTGGGAGGAAGCCGAAGCATTGCGTCAGACCAATTATCTGAATGCAGGATACCATTTATACACATTACAGGAAGACCCCGCAACAACGCCGGAGCAGAAGGGCATTATTGGGAATATCATTGGTGACTATCAGGTATTTGACTGGACGACGGAGGACGACCCTTGTAAATTGGAGAACTTAGTCATCCGGTATAAAAACGGAGGATATCTGGGCGACGCGCACTATGCCCGTATAGCGCGTTTTATCCGCTTATGGAGAAAACTTGGATGTACGGTGGCAGAACTCGATCTCTTGCTTACGGCATTTTACCATAGACCCGGCGAGTTCATTCCGGACCATGTGGTCGAGAATGTGTCTTATGCACTTCAGCTGAGGGATAGATTGAAGATGCCGATCGAGAAACTGGTATGCTTATGGCACGATATTCCAACGATAGGCAGGAAATCCCTGTTCAGGCGGATATTTGCCGGGGTCAGCGACACACAGCCTTTTTTCAGATTGGACATTACGCAAATGGAACTGGAACGGACGCGGGCGAATACAAGGTACTCTGCGGACACGGCCGAAATTCTGGGCAATGTATGGGGATTAGAGCAGGAAGATATTCGCGAAAATTGGGAAAAAATCTATCGTGCCGTAAATAGCCGGATCACTATTCCCATATTATCGTCGTATTACCGCCACGCTTTGTTCACGGGTGCTGTTAAAATTTCGATTGCCGAATTTTTTAAGATCAGCGAGTGGTCTGATATCCACGCTTTTAAACGCCCGGCCAATATCCTTGCCATGCTGGATATGATCGAAACGGTTAAAAAATCGGGGTTTACATTCAATGAAATTCAATTTCTTGTTGATAATACGGCTGAATATACAACCGCCCTGGCGCCTAAGCGGGAAAAGGCCCTGTTACTGGCGAAATCAATTCGGGAAGGTTTGCAAAAAATAAGCCGCGATACGGAATTGCCCGATCCGGTCAACCGGGAAGTCGTATTGTCGAAACTTCAGTTATGGTTAGAACCAACAGTGGCTGCGGACATTATCCGGTACCTGGATGAGGATTTTTCCTTTGAAGCGCCCCTGGAACTGGAAGAAAACGTAAATGTTCCCGATCTCGGGTCGACACGGCTGCAATACCGCGGCAAGGAGAAAAAACTTATTTTCTCCGGGTTTATGACGATTGCTGAACGCGGGCGTTTATTGTCACTAAGTTCGTCCGAAGCCTTTCGGACTGCCGTTCAAGCACTTTTTGTGCGCTCGGAAACGGAAAAATCAAATTTCAATCAATGGCTGGGTGAGGAAAATATATTGCAATTTATCCCCGGTACGACGGATATGCCGGCCTTCAACCGCTTGTTCAATTCGCCGGAAATCATGGATCCGGAAACGGGGCGCCGGGATAAACAACTGGTATTCAGATACTTTTTACAACAATTGTTGCCTTTTCTAAGGCTACAGTTGCGGGAAAGGTTGCTCCTTGATCTTTTAGCGGGCGAATTTGGCCTTACGCCGGAAATGACGGCTTTGATCTATCGCAAGGGTATAAGGCATTCCATTGACAAAGAGGCCATTTCGGCCGTAGAAAACGGCGGCATTGAATGCTTTTCTACTCCTGCCGGTTCGATGGACGCGGCAAGCCGTCTCCCGGTAGATATAGTCTGGGCCGAAAGGGTAGGCGTCACGACGCTGGTGCAAGAGGCAGACTGGAATGGCTATATTTTGGCCCCCGCCTCGGAAGAATTTACCTTTTATATCGACGCGAAAGACCAGGTGCAGTTTTGGCTGGATGACCAGTTGTTGATTGACAGTCGGAGTGAACAGGAAAGAACCGTACACCAATTCAACGTTACGCTGAAGGCGGGTAAGTGGCACCCGTTCCGCTTGTTGCAGCTCAATATCCGACCCGGAGCGGATGCGGTGACGAGATTGAGCTGGAGCCATAAAAACATGGAACGGCAGGTCATTAGTCC
>JAKLJF010000954.1 GCA_023151335.1 Thermoanaerobaculia bacterium
CTGCCAAAAACGACCTCGAAATCCGTATCCAGAAGGCCAGGGAAGAACTGGACAAGCCACAGCCCATATCCCAGCCGCCTAAACCTCGCCCAAAAACCCAGGCTCAAAAACCGAAGACCAACACCGGGACTGCCAAGCCCGCCAACGTTCCGCCCAAACCCGCCATGGTATTCGTGGCCGGCGGAACCTTCCGCATGGGCGACACCTTCGGCGAAGGCGGCAGCGGCGAACAGCCTGTACACGACGTGACCCTCGGCGACTTCTATATCAGCCCCACAGAAGTGACTTTCGATGAATACGACCTGTTTTGCCAGGCTACCGGCCGCTCAAAACCCGGCGACCAGGGCTGGGGCAGGGGGCGCCGCCCGGTTATCAACGTGGACTGGTACGACGCCATAGAATACTGCAACTGGCTGAGCCGCCAGCACCGCTATACGCCGGCCTATACCGTCGATAAAAGCCGTAAAGACCCCAACAACACAAATACTTACGACGACAAAAAATGGACGGTCGCCCTCGTGCCCGGCGCCGACGGCTACCGTCTGCCCACCGAGGCGGAATGGGAATACGCGGCGCGCGGCAGAGGGCAAAAGGTGAGGTTCGGAAACGGGAAAAACATTGCCGATCCCGGAGAGATCAATTTTGACGGCAGCGCGGAATACAAACAAGGCTATTCGGTAGCCGGCGTATACCGCGGTAAAACCGTGTCCGCCGGCAGTCTCGGCAGCCCTAATGCCCTGGGTCTGCACGACATGAGCGGCAACGTATGGGAATGGTGCTGGGACTGGTACGATGGAAAACAGTATGAAAAGGATGCGAATGGGGCGTATAATCCGACAGGAGCCGGCAGCGGTCAATACCGTGTGGTCCGGGGCGGGTCGTGGGGCTACAATCCTGGCGGTTGCCGGGCGGCGGACCGGAGCGGCTGGTACCCGCTCGGCAGGGGCCTCAACTTCGGTTTTCGGGTTGCGCGGCACTAACCCTTTGCGCTTTTACCCTTTTTCTTTTATCTTTTTTCTTTTTGATCCGGCGCGCAGCGCCGAATTTTTTTTGAAAAAGCCGGGGAGGACGTTCTCCCGATCGCTCGGGATACCAGCCCCCGCCCGGCTGTCGATGTGTTCGCCATCCCGCAAACTCTGGATGGTCGGGATAAGTCTCGCACTAAAAAGGCACGCTTGCCGCTCCCGGATGGGCCGCGGCAATTCTGGCCGGAATTGAATTAGTCCCGCGCAACCCGAAAACCGATGTTGTTGTTCCTGTTGTTCGGGTTCCTGTTGTTCCGGTTCGCTGCCCGGCAATTGTTAGGATTGTTGTTCCACGACCCGCCCCGGACCACACGGACACAGACTTACCCACCGGGGGCAAAAGTAATCACTTCAGGCTTTTGAGCCAACCCCCAACCATGCGGCCGATTTCGTCGATACGTTCGGAATAATCTTTATACCGCAGGGAGTTGTAGTGCCCGCACTCGTAAACCAGCCGGTAGTAGTGGCGAAGTGTTTCCAGCTGTATATTCACGCGGTTCAGCACCGGTTTCTTTTCGTCCGGGGGTAAAAAATATGCCTCGATGAGCAATTCCATCAGGTCGGCAAAATAAGCAGTTGGGACAATTTGCTCCTGGCCGCCGACCGGGCTGCCGAAGGCAGGCGCTTTGACAAAAATGTCGCTGCTTTTAATTTTCGGAAAGAAAGCGGTATTTTTCAGTTACAGCGCGAACTTCAATCCAAAACCTACGCCCCGGGCCCGTACACCACTTTTTATGTGTACGACCCCAAGCAGCGTTTGATCAGCGCGGCGCCGTTTCGCGACCGGGTGGTTCACCATGCCCTGTGCAACGTGATCGAGCCTGTTTTTGAAAAAACTTTCATTCACGACTCCTACGCCAACCGTCTCGGCAAAGGCACGCACCTGGCTATCGAACGGTTTCAGCACTTCGCCCGGCGGTATCGGTATGTGCTCAAATGCGATATCCGGAAATTTTTTCCGAGTATCGATCATGAAATACTGAAGCGGGAGTTGCGCTGGAAAATCGCTTGTCCCGACACGTTGTGGCTGATCGACCGGATCATCGACGCCTCCAATCCGCAGGAGCCACACATAGTGTGGTTTCCGGGCGACGACTTGCTTACGCCGGCGGAGCGACGGAGGGGCCTGCCCATCGGGAATCTGACCAGCCAGTTCTGGGCAAATGTCTATCTTAACCGCTTCGATCATTTTGTCAAGGAAACCCTCCGGGCAACAGGTTATATTCGCTACGTAGACGATTTCGTTCTG
>JAKLJF010000955.1:0-833 GCA_023151335.1 Thermoanaerobaculia bacterium
TTGGCGGCGCCCCAACCGTCCGAGCCCTTCAGTGCAAAATAAATCTTACTTTCACCGAGGTAGTTGTTTTCCATTTGCACCCGGGTGAAATACATGGTTTTTCCGTCAGGCGTTATGCTGACGTTGCCCTGATGCCAGCCCTCGCGATTGACTTGCGTGCCCAATGGTGTGGGTGCGCCGAATTCGGCGGTTTGCCCTGCCTTGGTGGCGGTATATATTTTTGTGTACCAGTCGCCCTCTTTTCCATCCAGCGTAATGATCTCTTTGGATGCAAGGGTGGTAAAATATAATTCCCCGCCACTATAAGAGGGAGACGCCTCGGTTTGCGGGCTGTTGGCCTTTTTGCCGATGTTGTTCACCGTCAGGTTTTCCGGCTGTTTGGCTTTCATTCCAATTTTGCAGCCGGCTGCTTCCCGTTTACTGGCTTCCACCAGGGCTTTGTCTTGTCCTTCGCTGATATATTGATTAAACATATCGGCAGCATCGGCATATTTGCCGTTATGCTTCAGTGCCATGGCATACCAGTATTTGAGTTCGGTATACTCGTTTTTTCGGTCCCGCAACACAATACGGCTGAGTTGGCGTTCGGCCTGCTGATAATCGCGTAATTCGAAGTTCAGTTTGGCGATTTTTACATTGATCGCTTTGTCCTTCGTTTCATCGTACACGTCTTCGTAGAATTCCAGCGCCGCGTACGGATTTCCGGTCGATTCGGCCTCCTGGGCCGATTTGAGCATTGCATCCGGCGTGGAACGGTTCAGTGGCTGTGCCAGCAATACCGCTCCGGGAAACAGGGCCAAAAAGGAAATAGAAATAATATGTTTAGTCATATT
>JAKLJF010000955.1:842-2273 GCA_023151335.1 Thermoanaerobaculia bacterium
ATTCAGTGGCTGTGCCAGCAATACCGCTCCGGGAAACAGGGCCAAAAAGGAAATAGAAATAATATGTTTAGTCATATTTGTCGAGTTTAGATGGTGGGAGGAGTGGTTTATCAGGGGGGTTAGAGGGTTTAGAAAGTTTAGAGGGTTTAGTTTTTTAAACCCTCTAAACTTTCTAAACCCTCTAAACCCTGATAAACCCACATTTAAAACCTTGGGCACAACACTTTAGGTTTCACCACCGCGGGTTTATAAATTTTGATAATATAGTTGGCTGCAATTTCGAAGCCCCCGCGGTAATTACTAACATTGCTCAGACTGGAGGTATTGACATCATAAGCGATACCCACCCGCAGGTCTTTATATTTCATGCCGGCCAGCACGTTTATAGCGTCGCTTAACCGGTAACCGAGACCGAAATTCAGGGTAATGTCCTTTTCGGGATTGATCAGGTAACCGGTCATGGCTTGCACCATGATCTCGTCATTTCCGCTCATCGTTTGGAAAATAAAAGAGGGGCTAAGGCTCATTTTATCATCAAGTTGCACGTTGAACTGGCCATGCGCCACGGCGCGGCGAGGCAGTTTGGAGACCCCGCCCGTGGGCGTTGAGGTGCCACCGCCGCCGCCGCTGGTGACCAGGCTGTAATTGGGTTTCGTCAGGTGAAACATGGAAAAACCGAGGTTGAAATCCATTTTCTTATTTAGCCTGGAAGACAGATTGATGCCAAGGTCAATATCGGTATAATTAGCATTGCCGGCTATACGGCCATCATCCTTACTCAGGCTGGAAACATAGTCGCCCAAAGAATTGTAGCCATCGCCAAAGCGCAGTTTTTCGGGATCGATTTTCCTTTGTTCGCCGCCATAATGCCCGCCAAGGGAGAGCACTGCATTTCCCTTGCGATCCAGGGCCAGGTGATACGTTGCCCCCAATTTAGCCGCGCCATGTGAGAGGGCGGTAGTGCCGGCTTTGTCCTGATACAACATAAAACCAACGCCAATCCAGTCGCGTTTGCGAAATCCCCGGATAATCGGCGCGTCGACCCAGGCGGAGGGGGTGCGATAGGCTTTTATGACGCTGGACCACTGGTCGCGATAAATTCCGCCTATGCGAGCTGTACCCTCGAATTTACCGGCCATGGATGGATTCAGTGTCATGGGCGACATGTAGTACTGGGTAAAGTGGATGTCCTGCGCCCAAAGGCCGCTGCCAATGAGCACAGCGGAAAAAAGGGTTAGTAGTTTTTTACAGTGCATACAAGATTGTTTTGAATAGTACCCGGATTACAATTGGTAATTTCCGCGAAAAATAGGGTAAAAACGGGAATCACTTCGCACGCCGGCGGGTAGAATTTGTTAAAAAAGGGCTTTTGGAAAGTTCGGGTCAATTATAAGGGTTTTCCAAGGCCGAGCAAATTTGAGCTATATCCAG
>JAKLJF010000956.1:0-843 GCA_023151335.1 Thermoanaerobaculia bacterium
GAATTCGGTCGGCCCCGTATCCATCCTTTCAGATTTTACCTCCGAAAAACGCATCAACAGCCTGTTCGGCGGCCTCACGGTGGGCTATGGCAATTATCTTTATCTCGACGGCGCCGGACGAAACGACTGGTCATCCACGCTGCCGGAAGACAACAACGCTTATTTTTATCCTTCGGCTTCCCTGAGTTTTGTTTTTTCCGAACTATGGAAACCCCGGCTTTTATCGTTCGGCAAGCTACGGCTTGGCTGGGCCCGAACAGGTAATGATGCCGAGCCTTACCGGTTGAATAATACCTACATACCAAATGTGCCGTTCGGGAATTTACCCAATTATGCCGTATCCAATACGCTGAACAATCCCCGGCTCCAGCCGGAAATCACTTCTGCTGTGGAAGCTGGCCTCGATCTGCGGTTTTGGAAAAATCGCCTGGGCATCGACCTGAGTTGCTACCGCAATAAATCGGTCAACCAGATCATCCCGATCGGCACGTCAGGCGCCACCGGTTTCGTCAGCCAATACATCAATGCCGGAGAAATCACGAATCGCGGCCTGGAACTGGCCCTCAATGCTATGCCCGTAAATGCCACGAATCTGAAATGGGAGTTGAGTCTCAATTATGCCCGCAATGTGAATAAGGTGGTGGAACTCAACGCCGGTGACCCTTCGCTTACCGCGCTTCCACTGGCTAATTTTATTGTTCAGGTGATGGCTTCCGAGGGGCGTCCGTACGGCGCCATTATGGGGACGGATTATCTGTACGATGCAGACGGCAACCGGCTGGTCAACCCCAATACCGGTTTTTACCTGAGCACGCCGGGGCTGGTACCCATCGGCAACATGCT
>JAKLJF010000956.1:852-2270 GCA_023151335.1 Thermoanaerobaculia bacterium
AGACGGCAACCGGCTGGTCAACCCCAATACCGGTTTTTACCTGAGCACGCCGGGGCTGGTACCCATCGGCAACATGCTGCCTGATTGGACGGGCGGATTGCGCAACAGGCTTTCTTGCCGGAATATTGAACTCAATGTGCTGATCGACGCCAGTATTGGGGGCGACATGTACTCCCTGACCAATCTGTTCGGGAAGTACACCGGTCTTTTGAAAGAAACCGCCGAAAACGGCATCCGGGAGTCGGGTATTGTCGTACCCGGCATGCTGGCCCAACTCGACGCCGAAGGCAATCCGGTTCTGCTGGATGCCGGTAATCCCGATGTATCCGGCGATGAGATATACGCCTCCAGCGGCGAAGCGAACAACCTGAACATCAGCGCGCGTGATCACTTTGTACTTCATTCCGGTTTGTTTATTCACGCTACTGACATTTACGACGCCAGTTATATCAAATTGCGGGAAGTAACGCTATCGTATAAATTGCCGGAAACCTGGCTCAGGCGTTTACCCTTAAAGGGCCTGACCGCATCGTTCGTCGCAAGGAACCTGGCCATCCTGTACAAAAACGTGCCGCATATCGACCCTGAAAATGCCTATAGTTCGGGCAACATCCAGGGATTGGAGGGCGGGCAATTGCCGGGTGCGAGAAGTATCGGTTTTAATCTGAATTTCAAGTTTTGATCCTTAAACACGTCAAATCATGAAAACAAACGGCATTTTACTCCTATTCGTTTCTTTCCTGTTATTGATGTCCTGTACCAGGGATTTCAGGGAAATCAATACCGACCCGAATAACCCCGGTTCGGTTCCGGCAAGTTATCTGCTCACCAATACGGAAAAGAGCATGATGGATTTTCGCCTGTTTGGCAGTTGGAGCGAAAATTTTGCCCTTTTGGTCTCGCAATACTGGGCGCAAAGCAACAATACCAGCGAGTCCCGGTACCTGTTTTTCACCGGGTTGGCCGATTTTTTCTTCGACGGTTTCTATTCCAACGGACTGCTGGAAGCGGAAGAAATTATTCAATTGAACACGCGGAATCCTATCGGCCCGGTGTCTGACAACCAGATCGCCATAGCCCGTATACTGAAGGTCTGGTTGTTCCAGGAAATGACGGACGTATGGGGGCCGATTCCATATTCCGAAGCATTGAAAGGCGCTGATAACCGCACACCCGCGTATGATGCACAACGGGATATCTACTTTGACCTCTTAAAAGAGTTGAATGAAAGTGTCGCCCAGCTTAACCCGGACGCCGGAAGCTTTGGCGATGCGGATGTCATATACGGGGGCAACGTGGCGCAATGGAACAAGTTCGCGCATGCGCTATTGTTGCGTGTGGCCATGCGTATGGCCGATGCGGAACCGGAAACGGCACGGGCAGCAGTGGAAAAAGCCGCCAGCGGCGCTTTTACCTCC
>JAKLJF010000957.1 GCA_023151335.1 Thermoanaerobaculia bacterium
CCTCCGCGGAGAGTGCAATGAGCCAAAGCGGTTTTTCCGGGTGTGGCGCCGATTCAAGGCCCCGGCTCAATACACCTTCTCTCAGGCAAAGTTTGGTGTGTGGATACACTTCATGCAGGAAAGCGTTCAGCGTGTCGAGGTGTGCCGGATGCAATGATCCCGTCCGGGCAAAGTGCTCAAAAAGTTGGTAAAGCGCTTCGCGCAGGGCGCGCACCTCTGCAATGTTGCTTTCGGGCATCCGGTTCCACACCTGCCACTCGCCGGGCGAAAACAAACCGGCCCGGCGTACCCATATTCTGAAATCATCCCAGGTTTGCAGATATTCATCGCCCGTGGCCGGTTTGCGCGATGAAACGGTATTCGTGAAATCCAGGCAAATCCAGCCGCCATCGAACGAAAGCGTGTCGAGCGGGTTTTCCATAAAAAATTTTTTACTACTAAAGCTTGCTTTGTTGGTAAAAATACCTGCATTTTTACCGCCTAAAATATTTTTACCGGTAAAAGTACTGCTAAAACAGGAAAATTAAGCTATGAAAACAAATCTTTCCTACTACCTCGCCCAGATCAAACACATTTACAATGGCAGTCCCTGGTACGGCGACTCGCTGCGGCAGAAACTGGAAACCATTCAGCCCGACGAGATTTTTGCCCCGCCGGCCCCGGGTATGCACTCCGTAGCGCAACAAGTGTCGCATATCCTGTCCTGGCGGCGTCTGTTGGTGGGGCGGATCAAAGGGAACACCGATTTCCAGATAAAAGTTGGCTCTTCCGGAGATTGGGCGCCCACCGCTATGTTGGAAAGGAAGGGTTGGGATGCGTTACTCGCCGAGCTCGACGCCAACCAAAACGAACTCATCCGGCTGCTGGATTCGGAAACCGACGAACTGCTGAACCAACCGCTGCCCGACGGCAAACACAAAATGCGCCTGCTGCTGGACGGCATTTTACAACACGACGTGTACCACATCGGCCAAATCGGCCTGACCCTGGCCATGTTGCGCGCGAAAACGCCGTCTGACGTTCAAATGGTATAGAACAATTTAGTTACAAAAATTATATGAAAACGGAAACTTCCCCGTCGCAAGGCGCGATTCTGGCTGCTTTTGCCGCCATTTATCTCATTTGGGGCTCTACCTATATTGCTATTCTTGCCGGGCTTCATACCATCCCGCCGTTTTTGCTTTCGGGCATACGGTTTTCCACCGCGGGCGCCATTTTGCTGGTCTGGCGTCTGGCACATGGGGAACGACCAGCTATACAACCTGCCCTGCAACATGCGTTTGCCGGTATTCTGATGCTGTTTGGGGGTACCGGCGCCGTCGTATGGTCGGAACAATACATTTCCTCGGGTATGGCCGCCACTATCGTGGCCAGTATGCCGTTCTGGTTTGTGTTGCTGGACTACAAACAATGGTCGTTCAATTTTTCCAACGGCCTGATTCTCACCGGCGTGGCGATAGGATTTGCCGGAATCCTGACCCTGTTCGGATGGGATAGTTTCAGCGCCGGGCAGGGCTTGGATACCCAGTCATTTGCGATGCTGGCGCTGTTGGGCGGCTGTCTGGCGTGGGCCTCGGGATCGCTGTACCTGAAGTACAGGCCCGTTACCATGTCCACCACGCTCGGCGCCGGCATCCAGATGCTGGCAGCGGGTTTGTTCAGTCTGTTAGTGAGCTGGCAACAGGGCGAAACCGCCGGTTTTGACGTGACGGCGGTGAGCGCCCAATCCTGGCTCGGATTGGCTTACCTGATCACATTCGGTTCACTGATCGGCTATTTGTCTTATGTGTGGTTGTTGAAAGTGCGGCCGGCGGTGCAGGTGGGCACCTACGCCTACGTCAACCCGGTAGTAGCCATGCTGCTGGGCTGGCTCATCGCCTCGGAGCCGCTCGAATGGCAGCAGGCGGCGGCATTGGGGGTGATCCTGTCGGGGGTATTGCTGATCAATTTGCCGAAATACCGAAATATCAGACTGTTGGCGGTAAAGGGAAAATAAGAATCGGTGAAAATCCGGGTATGTAATCGGCGTCATCCATGTTCCCATCCTTCGTAAGAATCCCTGTAGGAGGATGGGAACATGGATGACGCCGATTACATACCCGGATTTTCACCGATTGTATTATGCAATTATCCAAAAATTCATCCTGTGTTTACTTCCACCAGCGATGACGAATCTTGATGTTCTTCGTCGTTCCGTCGTTCAGCGTCAGCACGGCGTCGCGGTCGCAGGTGCCGTCGCCGAAATCCAGCGTCCGCATTTTGCCGT
>JAKLJF010000958.1 GCA_023151335.1 Thermoanaerobaculia bacterium
CATGCTCAAGCAGTATGCCCCAAAGATTCACCCCCGCGTGGAGACGCTGCTCGCTTACCACCAGCGCCCGCTTACCATGATCTATGAAAAACCCGTCGGGTTGCCTGCCGGGATAAAACACGCCAACGGTACTGCCGCTATCCGCGTGGCCACCGATGAATTTTGCCGCGAGCTCATCCAAACATTTGGCAGACCCATTGTCAGCACAGCCGCCTGCAAACATGGCAAGCCCTGGCCGCCAACCTTCGGCGGTATCAGCAGCGAAATTCTGGGCGGCGTCGATTACGTGGTGAAATACCGGCAGGATGACAAGGAACCGTACGAACCCTCAGCCATCGCGCGGCTGGACCGGCATAAGGAACTGGAGTTTATCCGGGAATAGAAGGTTGAGCGGGTTTATTCCTCATCGTCAAAAAACACCTTATAATATTTCTTGCCCTTGTCTTCATCGAATCCGCGCTCGATGAGGTCGCGGCGGCCGTGGACGTAGATGTGGAAATTCTTGTCCAGTTTGATGACGCTTTTCAGCACTTTGAACTCTTTTTTCACCGCGGGCATGCTGATGTCGAATTTATCCTCCAAGGGTACGGCATAGGCCTTGGCATATTCGTCGCGGAAGTTTTTAAAGGCTTCCTGTTGTTCTTCTTCGGGAAAAAGGGTCTTGGCAAAATCGTCCACCTCGAAGTGTTCGTTTTCCTTGAAATAGAGCCCGGAGCGGTATAGCGCGTCCAGCTGATCGGCCCGGTCGAGGCCGAATTTATGCGGCAGGCGTTCATGGATGAATTCGCCGGAAAGGGCGATGTAGTGGCGGGTATTGAAGTAGTTGTCTTCGATAGGGCGCAGGCGCAAAAACTCGTCTTTCCAGAAAGAGCGTTCGTCTTTTTTGGAAACGGTATCGATGGCATACAGCCGGTAACCTTCCGTTTCATCGAGGTTGAAGATCAGGGCCGCCGTTTCCAGTTTGCCGGTGGGGATACCTTCCAGCACGTTGAGCGCGAAGGATTCGGCCGTGCGCTCCACTTTCAGGAAGGGGTCTTTGGATTGCACCTTCCATAAACCAATGGCGCTGGTGGGTTCGCCCTGCAGCATCAGGTCTTCAAAATAGGCCACTAAAAACTCGCCGCCCTGGATTTTCGGATTTTCGCAGTTTTCATACAACATGCCGGCCAGGCGGGCGGCCTCTTCGTGCAGCGTTTCAGGGTCCCGGAAAATGGCCATGCAACTCTGATAAACCAGGTGATTACTGACATCTTCTTCGTGGAAAAAGTAGAAAAACTCGGCCGATTTTTCAAACGGCTTGAGCATGGAGCCGATCATCAGTTCGTGCGCCACATCGTGCACAGGCACCAGGGTTTGTTTGGGGATGTTGACTCCTTCGTAGCGATTTTTATTGCCGACCCAGGAAATGGCCAGCCGGCGGAGATTGGCAGCAGTGAAATCGAGCATAATTTGTAAAGGTTAGAGGGTTTCTGGTTAGAAGGTTTCTGGTTTGAGGGGAAATGTTCAATTTTGCCCGGCAAAAGTAAACTGCCTTGCCCATTTACCCGGCTTAACTTTTCCACATTTGCGTATCGCCGTCAATACCCGCTTTTTACTGCCCGGCAAACTCGAAGGCCTGGGCTGGTATACGCATGAGCTGCTGCGGCGTATGGTAACCAAACATCCGGAGGACACCTTTATTTTTCTTTTTGACCGACCCTTTGATCCCGGTTTTATTTACGGTAAAAATGTACTCCCGGTAGTGGCGCCGCCCCGGGCCAGGCACCCGCTGGCCTGGCTGACCTGGTTCGAATGGTCGGTACCCCGGGCGTTAACACATTACTCAGCCGATGTTTTCTTTTCTCCTGATTTCCATCTGAGCCTGCGCTCGAAGGTGCCCGCGGTGATGACGGTACACGACCTGATCCCCCTGCAATATCCCAAACAAGTGCGTTGGTGGGCGCGGGCGTATTACCGTTGGTTTATTCCGCGCTTTTTGCGGCGGGCCGACCACCTGGTGGCCGTTTCCGGATTTACCAGACAGGAAGTTATAAGTACGGGCATAGCGCCCGCCCGTGTTTCCGTGGTGTACAACGGCTGCCGGGAAGGTTTCCGGCCTTTGCCGGAGGCGGAAAAACAGGTGGTGCGAGCCACCTTTGCCGGGGGAGAGGAATATTTCTTTTACACCGGGGCCATCCACCCGCGCAAAAACATACCCCGCCTGCTGCGGGCTTTCGATGCATTCAAGGCGGCCACCGGCGCCCCGGTAAAACTGCTGCTGGCCGG
>JAKLJF010000959.1 GCA_023151335.1 Thermoanaerobaculia bacterium
TAACCAAGCTCTTGGCAGGTGTTGTGATCAGGGTAAGGTTACCCTGCCAAGAGCTTGGTTAATCCGCAATCCGCAATCCGCAATCCGCAATCACTGCGGCGTTCCCGCATCGATCCAGGCCTTGATTTTATTGACAAAACAAGGAGACAACGCGGCGCCCCCTTTCGGCATGGCCGAATAGCCGGGCTGGTGTGCCACCGCGCCATACAGGGCGCCGTTTTGTGCGGTGGCTTTGACTTCGGCGTAGGTGCTGAGTTTCAGTCCGCCCTGCGGATTTACGCCGCCGTGGCAGCCCACGCATTTATTGGCCAGCAAGCCGCTGACAAAATTGGTATAGGTCACGTTATCGGTGTCGCAATTGCCGTAATTTTCATTACACACATTGTTTTGCGCCCCCTGTTCGATCCATTTTCTGATCAGGTTTTTTTGTTCCGCCGTCAGCGGGGCATTCGGAGCCTGCGGCATGCGGTCGTCGGGATCGGTTTCCATGATCGCTTCGTACAATTCACTGTCATTCGGTTTGAAGGCTTTGACCTTTCCCGTGCTCATCACCTGCTGGTAGTTCGTCAAAACTACGCCATCCTCATGGGAAGCGGCATCGTGGCAACCCGATTTGGCGCATTGGGAGATCAGCAGCGGTAATACCTGGTTTTGGAAATATACCGTATCCGGACTGCAGGGAATACCGGCATTTACGCCGGTGTCTATAGGCGGGGTAGTGGTAGTGTCCTGCGGGTCGATTATGGTGTACATCGGATCATGTTTGCAGGAAGGTAACGAAAGTGCGACGACCGCGACAAGCAGGGCAAAAGCAGCGAAAAGGGAGCGCATGTATAAAATGACCGTTGTTTAGGTACAAACGAAATGTTGTAAAAAATGGAGCGCAATGAACGCACACTTTAGTGGCATCATTGCGCCCCAATTATCCGAACCGGAAAAAAACGCGACTGAACGGGATATTTAATCCTCCTCTTCGTGTTCGGCAGCAGCCTTGGTATCGGCTTCCTCGCCGCCTTTTTCCGCCCCTTCGCCGCTGTTGGCGTTCAGCCATTTGATCAGTACGTCCCGTTGCGCGGCACTGAGTTTGGCCTCCGGGTGCATCCAGGTATAGCTGTCCAGCGGCATTTCGCCTTCCTGCACTTTTTCCGCCGATTCTTCCAGCGCCTCGGCGCGATCCTCTGCGTTCAAGGCGCCGAAAGTGCTGAAATTCAGGGCCTCGCGTCCTTCGTTGATATGGTCAGCCACCCACCACGATACCGGCGCCACCTGGCTGTACCAGGGGTATTGGGTCTCGTTGGAATGGCAATCGTAACAGGCGGCTTCCAGTATCGATTGCACGCCGGCGGGCGTTTGCATCACCTGGCGGAAATCCTGTGCCTGATTGACAGGCGGATTGGTCATATCGGGGCGGATCAATTGAATGGCCAACAACGCGCCGAGCAGCGCCAGCCAGAATATTTTTTTCATAATAAACCATCAATTTGAAAATGAAAAAGCGCCTCAAAACAGCGTGTTAAGAGCAAAGGTGGGTTTGAATTCAGTGGAAACCAATGACAGCGGTCAGCATGGCGGATAACCGGCGTTTCGCCTTCTGCGTAACGGGGAATAGCCCCCTGTTGTGCGTAAAAATCCTCTACCGGTCCAAATGAACGTACCGGTCGGTCATAAAATGATCGCGGAAATAAAAGCCGGATACCAGCCCGAATACAAATCCGCCGATATGCGCCCACCAGGCGATACCGCCGGCGTCGGTGGTTGAAAGACCCAGCACGCCAAGGCCGGAGGACAGCTGTTGTATGAACCAGATACCGAGAAACACCCAGGCCGGAATGTAAAATATGGTGAAAAACAGCAGGAACAGCATGCGCACCCGCGATTTGGGGAACATGACGATATAGGCGCCCATGACCGCGGCAATGGCGCCGCTGGCCCCGATGCAGGGAATGCCGCTGTCGGGGCTGATCACCACCTGCGCCAACCCGGCCACGAGTCCGCCCGCGAGGTAAAACAGGACAAAGCGGAAACTGCCGATGACGGCCTCGATATTATCGGCAAAGATCCAGAGATAGAGCAGGTTGCCGATCAGGTGCATCCAGCTGCCGTGCAGGAACATGCTGGTAAAAAGGGTTTCCAGGTCGATGCCCCGGGAAATTTCGGCCGGTATCGCGCCGAAATGCTCCACAAAACCCGCCGCGGCGCCTTCGGGCAGGGTCGTCTGGAAGATGAATATGCCGATGTTCGCGAAAAAAAACAGGTAGCTGA
>JAKLJF010000095.1 GCA_023151335.1 Thermoanaerobaculia bacterium
GCCCCCCTGCCAGTGCGATCCCAGTTCAAAAATGACCCGCTTTTTTTCCAAGAACCCCAATTCCCGACACCGGACCGGAATGCCGGAATATCCGGCGGCATTTTTCCGAAATCCGGTCAGGTACTACGTTGTAAAATGTTTGTTACATTTGCTGCAACACCACATGAAAACACCACCCTTGCTTTTGGTTTGTACGCTGGCGGCAACCGGCGCGTGCGCGCAGTATCCACTGCGAGTGGAACCGGTGTATCGGAATTACAGCACCGACCAGGGCCTGCCCAACAATTGGGTGTACGACATTTTTCAAGACAGCAAAGGATATATCTGGATCGCCACCAACAGCGGCGTCTGCCGCTTCAACGGCTATACCTTCGAGCAACTCCCCGACACACTCAACTGCAACTACACCACCGTGCTCGGCCACTGCATGACGGAAGACGAGAACGGGCGGCTTTGGTTCGCCGACTTTCAACACCGGCTGTTTTACGTGGAAAATGACCGCATTATCCCTTGGAAACACAATGAACGGCTCACCCCATTCACCAGGAGTAACGGGTTTTTTCAAGGCTTGCTGGTCGATGGCCGCGGAGAGAATATTTGGTTGCAAAATCTGACGCAAGGCGGTTTTTTACACATCGATACATCGGGGACTTTTACCCGCATTCTCCATTCGGACAAGGTCTTTTTCGATATTTTTGAAAACGAGCGCGGGTGGTTGCTTAACCGAAATCCGGTGAGCACACTAAGGGACGTGGAAACAGGGCAATTGGAATCCCTTGCCTTTAACAGGCGTAAGGTACGGTTACCGGCGATCAGCTTCCCCCTGGGCTATGATCAAGACCCCAAACTATGGTGGTATTCCATCAACCGACTAGCGGAAGGGCGGTACATACTGCAATTCTTCAAGCAAATCTATTATTTCGAAAAAAACCGGCTGATATGGACGGCGCCACTGACCGGAAACGGCATTATCTGGGCTACCTGCGACGCCGCCGGACGCATATTTACCGGCCACCATTTTGGCGGCGGACTGAAGATGTTCCACTCGCTCGACGACTTGCGCGCCGGCCGGCCGGCATTGGAGTTATTTCCGGGACTTACCGTATCCTGCATCCGGCAAGACCGGGAAGGCGGCTACTGGATCGGTACGCAGGAACGGGGTATTTTCTACTGTTCTTCTTTCGACAACGGGGTACTCAGGGGTATCCCCGGTCTTGAACAGGAAGTCGTCAAAGGCTTGGCCTGGGATGGCAAATACACCTTGTACATCGGCTATTACAACGGCAACCTGTACGCGGCCGACCTGAAACGGAACCGGGCGCGGGATATTTCCGCCCCGCAAACGATCCAGATTAACCGCCTGCATTTTGACGAAGCTTCCCAGACCCTGGCCCTGGCAGGCGTCAACAGTAATTTGTACCGGGCCGGGCACTGGATCATCCCCGAACTGACCGACCCCGTATCCGGTAAAACCTTTCCCTGGCGGGGGGGGAAATCGATCCCCGGCCCGGTGCCGGATCGCTGGCTGTCTGCAAGCTCGCAAGGCTTGTTTCAGGTAAACAGCAGCACCCGCTCGATCGAACGAAGCAGTTACGACTTATTATTGGCAAAAAATCTCCGCAACATTTCCACGGTGTGCCCCGATCCGGCCGGCCGTATCTGGGCCTCCGACCTGAAGGGACTGCTGGAATGGGTGGGCGACAGCCTGGTGCGCACCGGTACGGCCTTTCCGGCCCTTCAGCAACGGATACGGGATATTGTGGTGTTGCCGGATTCCAGTCTTGTCCTCAGCCCCAAAGGGCATGGCGTGGTGTTCTGGAAACCCGGTCGCGCCCCGGTGGAATATAACACCCGCGTCGGGGTGTTGTCCGGCGAAGTCGGCATGTTGTATTACCACGCCCCCGACAGCGCGATTTGGGCCTGTACCAACCGCGGGCTGAACCGGCTTACCCCCGATGGCAGGGGCGGCTACCGGGTCAGCAGTCTAACTACGAAACACGGGCTGCCCTCCAACACCGTCAATGCGATATGCGTAGCGGGCGATACGATCTGGCTGGCGACCGACCAGGGGGTGTTTCGCATGAGCGGGCAGGCGGAGGCTTCCGCTATTCCGGCGCCGCTGATAACGGAGATATTGGCCGGCAATGCGCCCAGGTTTACCGACGGTTACTTAAGCCTGCCCTACGATAGTTCGGATGTCGTACTCGGATTTATATCGCTGCACTTTCGCAGTCAGGGCCATATACCGTATGCATACCGCTTGCTGTACCCTTCCGGCGATACGAGCTGGACAATCGGCTTCGAGCGGCGCGTCTCTTTTGCTAATCTGTCGCCCGGAACCTACCGGTTCGAGGTGAAAGCGCAAAATGAGAACGGCGCCTGGAGTGCGGTCAGTATCCTCACCCTCGTCATCCGGCCGCCCTGGTGGGCCACCTGGTGGGCGCGCGGGGCGTTCGCGGGGCTACTGGCCCTGCTGGCTTATGCCGGCTACCGTTACCGCATCCGCCAGGTACGCACCGAGGGCCGCCTGCGCGAGGAAATGTTGCGTCTCGAGATCGCCGCCCTGCAGGCCCGGATGAACCCGCATTTTATTTTTAACTGCCTGAACTCCATCCAAAGTTTTATCCTGAACAATGAACCGGAGGCCGCCGTGTTGTACCTGGCCAAGTTTGCCAAACTGATTCGCGGCGCCCTGAATGCCTCGGCCAACGGCGCGGTGAGCGTGGAAGAAGAAGTGCAGCTGCTCGACCATTACCTCGCCCTCGAACGCCTGCGGTTCAACCATGTCTTCGATTACCGCGTCACGGTAGACCCTAAAATCGATCCGGAAAACACCTTTTTGCCGCCGCTGATCGTTCAACCTTTCGTCGAAAACGCCGTGTTGCACGGGATGAAAGGCGTGGAAAAAGACGGCCGGGTGGAGGTAGCGTTCGGGCAGGAAAACGGATACCTTCGTATCGACGTGCACGACAATGGCGCGGGCATGGCGTCGCCTGATGCCCGGGAATCCGGTAACATTTCGCATGGGCGCAGTATTACCCGGCGACGCCTGGAATTGATACAACAACAAAACGATCGGCAGGCTATTTCAGTGGAGTACGAGGTTCCGGAGCAAGGGCAGGGTACCCACGTATCGATCCGGTTGCCCCAATAGACTTTTCAAATTTCAAATTTACATTTTGACTTAAAACTCGTCTCACTCGGCATTTCCTTTTTAAATCAACATGTAAATTTGAAATTTGAAAAGTCAAAAATGACTTTCGCATGCAAACGCAAACCTACCGCGCCCTGATCATCGACGATGAACGCGAAGCCCGCAACGTGTTGCGCCGGCTTATCGAGCGCTTTTGCCCGCAACTGCGGGTGTGCGCCGAAGCCGGCACGGTAGAGGAAGCCCTTGCGACCATCCGGGAGCATCAGCCGGCCATCGTTTTTCTGGATGTCGATCTCCGGGAAGGTACCGGTTTCGATATCCTCGACGCCTTCCCCAAGCCCGAATTCAAGGTCGTATTCACTACCGCCCACAACGATTTTGCCATCAAAGCTTTCAAATACCGGGCCTTGCATTACCTGCTCAAACCCATCGACCCCGAAGACCTCATAGTCGCCACCCACGAATTGCATTCGCCCTCGAAATACTGGCCGGAATACGAGTTGCTGCAACAATCGCTGAAAAACCTCCAACAAAACAAGCTATTCCTGCCTACCGTACAGGGCACGGCGGTGATTCGCGCCGAGGAAATCGCCTATGCTTTTGCCAACGACAAATACGCCACCTTGACGCTGGAATCGGGCGAAAAACTGTTCGTCAGCCTCACGCTCACGGAACTGGAGGCACAATTGCCCGGCGGCGATTTTGTGCGTCCCCACCAATCGTACATTGTCCGAATCGACGCCGTGCGCAAAGTGCATAAAGGCGACGGTATCACGCTGCTGTTGAAAGACAAAACCGAAATACCGGTGTCGCGGCGGAACAAGGAGAAGGTGCTGCGAGTATTGGGGCTTTAAATTTTTTTCATTTTAAAGTTGCCGCTCGCGTGCCTGGATGAAACTATCAACACACAAAAAAAACAAAACTGCCCATCGACGTCGGACGAGCAGTTTTGCGAGGAGGAAAACGAATTAAAGCGTGTTTAGTATAGGCACAAAGGTAATAAGACCTTCATTAATTTTGAAACCCCCAATTGGGGGTAAGGGCTCAGCGGGGGTGAATAAAGCCTTTTTCCAAACAATATTCGGCAAACTCGCGCGCATTGCGAAAATCGTACACGAACAGGCTTTTCGCTTTTTTCAACAGGTTAGCGTTGTACTCGTGCAGGGTATGGCGCGACCAGGATTTGGCCTCCTGAATTTCTTCGGCGGTTTTACCCGCGCCATACAAAGAAAGCAGGTCGAGTTCCGCGTTGGTAAATTCATCGATCAGGGACAAGGAAATCTGGCCAATAAGGTTGCGGTGCAACTCCGTTTCGGTAATATTCTTTAAAATGATACTCGCTTCAAAGGGACGCAAATTCCGGGGCGACCATTTCCCCTCGCGATAAAAGGTCTGCAAATTGGAAACGATCCTGCCGTTGGCGTCCAATTGCGCAACCGTTGAATACATGGCAAACCAATAATAGGCGCCATCCTTTGCCTGTAGTGGCACAGACTGCCGGTATCCCATTTCCAGGGGTTCAATGTTTATATTTCGTTTATATACCAATTCGTAAGCGGCCGAACGCCAGCGCAGATACGGCAAAAGATAATCCGGATGGATCAGGCGATACTGGTTTTTTAACGTTTCCAATTTACGACCGAAAAACGTTTCATCGCCCTCACTGGCCGGAATAGACAGATCCTTGTACCGGATAAGTATCCAGAAAGCCATGCCGGGGTACAGGTTGTGGTAATTGCGCAAACGGGAAAGCATATCCGACAATCCGTCCTCATCCAGGTTCACCGGCTCGCCAATAGCAGCGCGATATGCCTCGGAAGGTTGCACGACATGGGATTCATATAGTTCCTCAAATGGTTGTGTTTGCATCAGGTATTGCTAATCGCCTACAATGTAAATTGCTTTGATCTAATCTCAAATAAATATCCGGTATTTCTGGCTGAACGGGTATTTTTCCGAATCGCTTCATCCGGAAAACCATTCCGTTTCTCATCCGCAAAGCAGATAATTTAATTTAAACCCTTGACAAATGAACAGTGTTCATTATCTTTGCACCGTTTAACAAATTATTTCGGCTAAGGCCTGTAAAAAATGGGTATCATTCAACGAAAAGAACGGGAAAAAGAAGAAATGCGCCGGCTCATCCTGGATGCCGCCCTGCGCCTGTTCCGCGAACGCGGCTACGATGGAGTCAGCCTCCGAAATATTGCGGAAGCCATCGAGTACAGCCCGGGCACCATTTACCTGTACTATAAAGACAAAAGCGAGATATTCTTCGCCCTGCAATACGAGGCGGCCGCCGTCAAACGGGATTACCTGCTGCCCGTGGCAGACATCGCAGACCCCTGGGAACGGCTGGTGGAATTCGGACGGCGGTACGTGGATTTCGGCATGAAACACCCCGACCTGTACGACCTGCTGTTTATTACCCGGGCGCCGATGGAATACATTGAAAATCAGGAGTGTTGGAAACTGGGGATGGCCACCCACTCTTTTTTTCAGGAAACCGTACAGGCCTGCGTGGACCAGCGTTATTTTAAAAGTACCGACACCGAAACCATTGCCTATACTTTATGGTGCCACGCGCATGGCCTGGTATCGCTGTTCGTACGGGAGCGTATGCGCATGTATCCCGAGGAACATCGGGAAGAACTCGCCCGGAAATCTTTCAATATGATCGTAAAAATGGCCGAAAGCCTGTAACCTTTTTTATAGATACCTGCGTCTCTCGTCCGGGATATTTTACAATTCAACCCCCAGAACCGACCACTCACGGGTTTAATCTTTCACCGCACGGCTGCCGTGCGTTTTTTTGTACTGGCAACTAAACGCTGTTCAGTTTATAAAAACTGTTTTTTTAAAATGAAAACGATTCCTGTCTGTCTGATCCCGCTACTGTTATTACTTTCAGGCGTGGCTGCATTTTCCCAACCTTCCCCGGTGCTCGAAGAGTACATCCGGCAGGGATTTTCCAATAATCTGGCCCTGCAACAACAAAACCTCGACCTGCAAAAAAGCCTGGAAGCCGTCCGGCAGGCCCGCAGCCTCTTCTACCCTACCGTTCAGTTCAACGCTTCCTACACCATGGCAACCGGCGGGCGCAAGATCGATTTCCCCATTGGCGATCTGCTCAACCCGGTATACAGCACCCTGAACGACATCACCCAAACCAACCAGTTCCCCATGCTGGAAAACCAGCAGATCCAGTTCCTGCCCAATAATTTTCAGGAAACGTACCTGAAAGTGGCCTACCCGCTCTTCAACTCCGACCTGCGCTACAACCGGCAGATACAGGAACAAATGGTAGTGGGTAAAACTGCCCAAAAAGCCGCCTACGAACACGAACTGCGCTACCGCATCACTGAGGCATACCTGCAATACCTGCAAACCCTGGAAGCGGAAAAAATCTGGCTCCATTCCAAAGAAGTACTGACCGAACTGCGCCGCTTCAACGAATCGCTGGTCAAAAACAACGTGGCCACACGCGACGTGGTGGCCACGGCCGAATACGAGCTGAGTAAAGCCGAGCAGGAAATTTTTCAATTCCGCAGCCGTCAAAATACGGCCCGCGCCTATTTCAACTTCCTGATCAACCGCGACCTGCAGACCGATGTAACGGTCGACACCACTTTGCTCCGGCAGTCCGTTCAGGCTTACCAGCGCGATCAGCTGATCGCCGACGCCCTCGACAAACGCCAGGAACTGTCCGTGCTGCGCGCCGGTCAGTCGGCAGCCGAACTTGCCCTGAAACTCAATGAAGCCAACCGGATACTGCCCGACGCTTACATCGGCGCTCAGGCCGGTTTTCAGGGATTCGGATACAAATTTAACGGCGATCAAACCTATGTCCTGGCCCAGGTAGGACTCACTTATGATATTTTCAACGGCGGCCAGACTAAAAGTAAAATACAGCAGGCCCGGATCGACAGCGAAAAAGTACGCACCCAATACCACGAGGCGCAACAACAGATCGCCCTGCAAGCCACCCAGGCCTGGAATGAATTCGAAGCCGCCCGCAACGCCTGGATCACCAGCCAGCAAGGCCAGCGCGCCGCCGAAGAAACGTTCCGGATCGTAAACAATAAATACCGCGCCGGGCAAGCGCTGCTCATCGAGTTTCTGGAAGCCCAGAACCGGGTCACCGCGGCGCGTTTGCAGGTACTGCTGGCCTGGACGGACGTGCTGGTGCGGGAAGCGCAGTTGCGCAAGGCAGCAGGACTGTAACGCCAACTGCCAGTTGGCGTGAAAAAAGCTATCATCAATAAAAGCTGTTTCATTTCCCCCTTTCACAACAGTAGGCAAATCAACCAATTATGAAAAAGATAAAATCCGTTCTTCTCTCTCCGGCAACCCTCGTTGCCTTCGCCCTCACCGGCCTCTTTTATCTCCTCGGCGGCTGCGGCAATCAGGAAGCAACAACAAATGCCGCCACGAGCGGCCAGTTATCCTCCGATGAGCGCATTCCGGTGCTCACCGCGGCCGTACAAAACAAGAGCATCGATTTGCCCGTGCATGCCAGCGGCATACTGACCTCGTCGGCCGAACAACGCCTGTCGTTCAAGATCGGCGGTGTGATCCGAAAAATTTACGTGGATGAGGGCGACGTGGTACGCCCCGGCCAGTTGCTGGCCGTGTTGGATAAAACCGAGATCGACGCCCAGGTAAGCCAGGCCAATCAGGCCCTGTTGAAAGCCGAACGCGACCTGTCCCGCGTGGAAGGACTTTACCGCGACAGCAGCGCCACACTCGAACTGTTGCAAAATGCCACCACCGGCCGCGATGTAGCCAAGGAAACGGCGCGTATTGCCCAATTCAACCAGCAATACGCCGAGATCCGCGCCAACCGGGGCGGCAAGATCATCAAAAAACTGATGAACGAGGGCGAGATCACCGGTCCGGGCACGCCCGTGTTCGTGCTTTTCGAAACGGGCAACGACGATTGGGTGGTAAAGGTAAACGTCAGCGACCGCGACTGGGCCCGCCTCAACAACGGCATGAGCGCCCAGGTGACCATGGATGCCTACCCCAATACCGTTTTCTCCGGCAAAGTGACCGACCTGGCCCCGGCCGCCGACCCTGCCAGCGGGCTTTACCCCGTGGAAATCCGCGTGGCGCCGCAAGGCAAACGTTTTGCCCCGGGCCTGTTTGCCCAGGTAGATATTACGCCCAAACAGGCGCGCAACTATGCCGTGGTACCGGTAGAAGCCATCATCGAGGGCGACGGCCGTGAAGCGTTTGTATTTATCCTTCAACCCGACGGGGAGAGCGTACGCAAAACACCGGTGCAAGTAGCCTTTCTGGACAACAATCTGGCTGTTCTGAGCAATCCGCTGGACGGGGCTACCGAGGTGATTACTTCCGGCGCGCCCTATCTGACCGAAAAGAAAAAGGTGAAAAAGATGCCGGAAACCGGCCTGACCCAAACCAAACAACAGTAACCTCACCGTCCACCGTCCACCGTCTACCGTCCCAAACTATGAAAATCGCAGAATTTTCCGTCAAAAACGGCCAATTCACCTTCATCATATTCCTGGCCGTCATGGCCCTCGGAATTGGTTCGTTGCTGAATATGCCCCGCGCCGAAGACCCTAAATTCGAGGCGCCCGGCTTTACTATCATTATGTTGTACCCCGGCGCAGGGCCGGCAGAGATCGAAGACAAGATCACCGACAAGGTGGAAGGCCGGCTGCACGCGCTCGAAAACATCGACCGCATGCGCTCGCACTCGGCCAACGGCCTGAGCGTGATCACGCTCGAATTCAAACACGGGCAAGATCCGGATCAAAAGTACGAAGAAGTGATCCGGGAGATCAACGCCATCCGGCCCGATTTGCCGCAGGACCTGTATCGCACCGACATACAACGTTTTTCTGCAGCCGACGTGGCCATGATGCAGCTGGCCATCATTTCTGAAAATGCCTCCTGGGAGCAGCTGCGCAAGGAGGCAGAACGCCTGGAAACAGGCCTGGAAAAAATCCCCGGCCTGAAAGGCGCCGACGTGTACGGCTTCCCCAAACGCGAGGTGCGGATCAGCCTGAATCTGCCCAAAATGGCGGCGGACGGTATTCCCGTCAGCCGGGTGTTGGGCGCTTTGCAAAGTGAAAACGTTTCCATTCCCGGCGGTTCGGTGAACGTGGGCGAGCGTCAGTTTTTCGTGGAAACCAGCGGCGATTACGAAAGCATCGACGAAGTGCGCAACACCATCGTTTTTGCCAACGCCGGCAAGATCGTGTACCTGAAAGACCTGGCCGATGTGGCTTTTGCCTACGAAGAGCCGCGGCACCTGGCCCGTTTCAACGGCGCCCGCTGCGTATTCGTCACGGCCCGTATGAAAAACGGTCAGAATATCGCTGCCGTGGGCAAACAGGTCAATCAAACGCTGGACGCCTTCAGCGCCGATCTGCCCGCCAACATGGACTTCCGCAAGGTGTTCGACCAGGAAGATTCAGTGCAAAAGCGCTTGTCGCGTTTTGCCAAAGATTTTGCCATCGCCATCTTGCTGGTGCTCCTCACGCTGCTGCCACTCGGCACGCGTGCGGCCATCGTGGTGATGATCTCTATCCCGCTGTCCATTGCTATCGGTTTGTTTGCGCTTGACCAGCTCGGCTATTCGCTCAACCAGCTGAGCATTGTCGGCCTGATCATCGCGCTCGGCATCCTGGTAGACGATTCCATCGTGGTGGTGGAAAACATCGAACGCTGGTTGCGCGAAGGACACAACCGGCGGGAGGCTGCCATACTGGCCACCAGGCAGATCGGTCTGGCCGTGCTGGGCTGTACCGCCACGCTTATCCTCGCTTTCCTGCCCCTGGTTTTCCTGCCCGAAGCCGCCGGCGATTTTATCCGCAGTATGCCGATGGCGGTAGTGACGACGGTACTGGCGTCCCTGTTCGTGTCGCTCACTATTGTGCCTTTCCTGGGCAGCCGGCTGCTGGCCGAACACGACGACCCGCGTGGCAACATTTTCCTGCGTGGCCTGAAATGGGTTATCTCCAAATCCTACGCCCGCCTGCTCAACCTCGGACTGAAATATCCCCGCTGGACAATGGTAGCCGCGGCGGCCATTTTCTTCGGCGTGCTCAGCCTCGCCGGGCGCGCCGGCTTTGCCGTGTTCCCGGCCAGCGAACGCCCCATGTTTTATATCGATGTTGAGACAGCCAGCGGAACCAACCTCGAACAAACCAACCGGGTGGTGCAAATGGTCGATTCCGTCCTTGCCACGTACATGCCTCCCAAAGATTACGGATTGTCCCGAGGCCTCGGGACGGATTACGGATTGCCCGTTTCGCAAAAACAAGAAATGCAATCCATTTCCGGAACCGAAAAAAATCCGCAATCCGTCCCGAGGCCTCGGGACAATCCGCAATTGGTCTATCCCGGCCACGGCGCCCCCGCTAAAATCATTTCCTACACCTCCAACGTGGGCCGCGGCAATCCGCGTATGTATTACAACGTGATCCCGCGCAACGAAAGCCCCGACTACGGGCAGATACTGGTTCAACTGCAGGAGCGCACACCGCCGCCGGTGAAGGTGGCCCTGATCGACGAACTGCGGGAAAAGTTTAAATATGTGCCGGGCGCGGTGATCAACGTTAAAAACTTCGAACAAGGCCCGCCCATCGAAGCGCCCGTGGCCATTCGCGTGTTCGGCGAAAACCTGGATACCCTGCGCAAAGTGGCCGGCCGCGTGGAAGACATGATCGCCGGTATCGAAGGCACCATTTACGTGGATAACCCGATCTCGTCCATTAAAACCGATCTGCGGGTAAAGATCAATAAAGATAAAGCGACCTCCCTCGGCATTCCGGTCGCCGAGATCGACCGCATGGTGCGGCTCGGCATCGCAGGCCTGAATGCCGGCAGTTTCAGCACCCCCGACGGCGACGAGTACAACCTGACGGTCACCCTGCCCAAAGACAAGGTTTTTGCCGATCTCGACGTGTTTAAAAACCTGTATGTCAACAGTTTAAGCGGCGCTTCCGTCCCATTGAGCCAGGTGGCGGAAATCGAGTTCAAACGGTCGCCCAATACCATCACGCACTACGATAAGGATCGTTATACCCTCGTCACTGCCTTTGCCAAAAGCGGCTACCTGGCCCAGGACATCAACAACCAGGTGCAGCAAAAACTGGAACAAATGGATTTCCCCAAAGGCTATCATTACGTGATTGCCGGGGAGGTGGAAAGCAGCCAGCGTTCGTTCGGCGGCATGGGTACCATCATTCTGATCACCATTTTCGGCCTGCTGGCGGTGCTGATCCTCGAATTCAAAACATTCCGCAGCACCATCATCGTCTTGTCGGTAATCCCGTTGGGCATCATCGGCGCCGTGCTGGCGCTGCTGGCTACCGGTTATCCGTTCTCTTTCACCGTGGCCGTGGGCCTGATCGCCCTCATGGGTATTGAGGTGAAAAACTCGATATTACTCGTCGATTTCACCAAC
>JAKLJF010000960.1:0-300 GCA_023151335.1 Thermoanaerobaculia bacterium
ATTCCATAAATTCCATGGCTTTATTCCGCAAAAAAACGCCGCCGCCAAGGTTCCATTCCGTGTAGCCGAAAAGCCCTGACGACAGATCGTCTTGCTGAAGGCGAATTTTAATCATGCTGAAATCGGCCATTCCGCTTCTGACAGGCGCCGCTCCCCGGAAATGAAGCAGTAATTCGGGCCAGCGGGTGCCGTGGTGAACCCGGAACCCCGGATAAGTGCTGTATGTTTCACCAAAGCGAATCCGGTAATTTACCTCGAAAATTAATGCTTCATTAGGGTTGAAAAATGGCGTTTCCGGTT
>JAKLJF010000960.1:310-2262 GCA_023151335.1 Thermoanaerobaculia bacterium
AAAACTGTAGTTGCTGTGGTTTAGCAAAGGCCGGCGTTCGGCGTATTCGGCAACCAATTGCAGGCGCATGCCATTGCCCAGATTGCGGCTGAATGCGCCACGCACAAATGCCTTTTCATACAACTTCATATAATTTTTCCGCGCCCAAAGGGAATAAAGCAGGTTGGCCACTTCGCCGATTTGTTTTTCCCGGTCAAATTGTTCCGTGGTCAGGCCGCCGGATAATTCAGCCCGCGTGTAATGAATGCTTTCAAAAAGCCGCTCGACGCGCAAACCGCCCCGGAGCCGTTTTTCCGAAAAGCCATAATTTAGTCTGCCCGCGGCCTCCCAGTAACGCGTTCCCCGCTTGTCTGCATCCTTTCTGTACGATGGACTAAAATTGAGCAGCCATCCCTGCACGGTGTTGAATTGCAGGCCGTCGAGCAAAGAAGGGTATCCTATTGTGAGATGTTTGCGGGAATTCCGCCAGGTATAACCGGAATAGATGTCGTCGAACCGGAAACGGTTGTGCCTGCGGTCCATACTGTCCAGGTAGGCCGGTGATTCCCGGATTTGCCGCAGGCTGTCCTTTACAATGTAGTCGCGGGTTTCTTCCCCGGTCAGCGGGATTGGCCGGATGCCCGACCAGTAGGCGGTATCCCGCTCCGTGGCTTTTTCTTCCACCCGGAAGGATTCCTTGTCAAAAAAATCGGTTCCGAAATCAGGACGCAGGTTGTAATTGGAAAAAACGCCGTTAAAAAATCCCTCGACTTTAAAGCCCAGCACATTGAACTTAAACCCAATGATCTGTGAAAGCAGGCACCATTCATCCGGTTTGTTCACCGGCACATAGTCCTGCTGTATCCGCATGGTGTCGATGATGGGCTGCTGAATGGCCTTTCCGGTTAGTTTCAGGTCGACGCCGGCGAGGTTCCACCAGTCGTCCACTATATACACATGTCCATGAAAGGTGGGGTCTTCGTCGCGCTTGGGGATCACCTCAATTTTGTAGATATTGTAGCCGTTTTCGTCTGTATATCTGCCCAACAAACGAAAACGGTAGTATGCAAAGGCGTTGTCGGCCAGCGGCGAGAGGACATCCCGCATAATGTTAATGCGTTCGTCGTAAAGGCTGAAATCGGTCATGGTGGCGCGGTTCATACTGAACCCAGAGGGGTCGCCGCTCACCTTGCTGGAGATCATCACTTCTTTTTGGCGGGGGGGCTTGGTTTGTACATGAAGCCGGGAAACGGACTCTGACAAGTACAAGACCCCGGAGCGCGTGGAATCGAGCATGCCGTCCATATCCCCGATTTCAAATCCGAGCAGTTTTTTGGGCGCATCTGCCAGTTTGTAAAATCCCTTGATATACGCCTCGAAACTATACGCGGGCGTCCGGGTTTTATAATATTTCCGTTTGTCAATCGCCTTTTGCATGATCTCGTAGGCGGGGTCCCTGGTGGTGATCACCACTTCGCTGATCTCCAGGTCGCTGGGTTCGAGACGGGCGTTCAATCGAAGCGGCACGCCGGCGAAGGTGATCTTTTCGATCTTTTGTTGGTAACCAATGTATTGAAAAACAATTTCGTGATCGCCCTTTGCCAGGTTTAATTTGTATTCGCCCGATGTATTGGCCACCGTTCCGTTGGTGCTGTTGCGCACATAAACGGTAGCATAGGGCAAGGGCTCGCCGTGCTCGTCGAGCACAACGCCGCTGACTTGGGCGCTTACCTGAGACCAGGAAAAAAGCAGGGAAAAAAGGAAAACAATACGGTGAACGTGACGGGTAATGTTCATAAAAAAATTTTTTGCCGTGGGTTGTAAGTACCTGCAAAGAAACAAAAAGTCAACTTTGCAGATTCAAGGAGAAAAATGAGCCTGCTCCAGTCATTTATTCATTTTATTCAGACCAACCATCTGATCCAGTCCGACGAACGGGTTTTGCTGGCTGTCAGCGGAGGCGTCGATTCGTT
>JAKLJF010000961.1:0-1955 GCA_023151335.1 Thermoanaerobaculia bacterium
CGGAGAATCGGCTACCTGGTCGCCGAAAGTCCGTTTCGCGATAGCAAAGAACAAGACGAGCACATCGACATCCGCTTGGACCAGTCCACGGAAGAAGAAGCGGTGCTCGAAGCCACGAAGTTCGTCGAAAGACACAACCTGACTTATTGGGAAGTGCACCGCGTCGTACAGGTCGCGGGCTGCCACATCACCAATGGCGACTGGGATTAATTTTTTTGCCCCGCCAGTTGCAAATCCGGGGCACATACACGACCATCAGCAGTACACTCAAATAGGCGGTTCCCGCATTCCAGCGGGAGCCGCCAAGTTCTCCGCATTTATTATGGCAACACCTGCTTCTCGCGCCGTCAAAAACACGGCGCCGGCAACTATTGATTGGGAACGCGATCATTTTACGCTGGCCCGCCTGCTCAACATTGACCTGAACCTACGCCGGGAAGAACTGAAAGACGCCCTGCTCGACTACGAGGACACCCACCCGGGCAATAACCTGGTGGGCAGCAAGGTGTACGAATTCCTGCGGCACTGCCAGAACATCGTCTGGAAACAACTGGCGGAACTGGCAGTCAGCAAGCCGGCCGAATACGAGTTGTGGCGCTCCGGTCAGCGCGGTCATTGGCCCCTGGAGACCAACAACGTTGCCCACGGGATGCTGCTCCGACTCTCCGAAGGCCGGCGGGCCAAACTGCACGAGCCGGGTGCAGCCATCGAGCGCAACAAATCCGGGATGCCGGTGATTTCGGACAACATACGCCGCACGGTACAGAATTGGCGCCGCAAAACCACGGCGGCCTGGGTGACCCAATCCGGCGACACCCTGAAAGGTTTCCCGTTCTTCCTCTCCTGGACGCGTCTCAACCGGGCCGGCGAGCCGGACCCGAAAGGCCGGGGAAACGTGGTAGGACTGGTCAATATGGCCTGGATTTTCGGCCCGGAATGGTCCGATGCGACGGGAGAAAATGTGACTGATAGTGAGTCAGTTGAGGGGGAGCAAGTGGAAAAATCTTCCACAATTCCCCGTATTTTAATAAAAACCGAAAAAAAAGAGAAGAATGAAGAGGAGCGGCTTTCCGCTAACGCGGAAGACGATTTATTCCGGTCGGCAAAGCCGACAGAACCCGAAATGAAAACCGCCCACCAGCAGGGTACACTCCCCCAGACATCGACACAAAAAAATGAAGAAAAAAATATTCCGCCCGGCCCGTCCGGCGGCGGTGCGCTGAGCCGGGCGGCGGCGCTGTGGCAATTCCTGCTGGCGCGCGTTTACCTGCCGCTTTTGGGCACCGGCCGGATCCGGCACAGTGCTGAAAATGCCTTTTTGAAGGATTATTTCTTGTCTTACACTGTTCAGAAATGCGGCGAATTGCTCGTAGAAAACCTGCATTCCGCTCGAAATGCGGGGGAAATCACCCTCGCGGAAGCGGAAATGCGGCTCCGCGAGGCCATCGAACAACAGGCCAAATACATGGAAGACAACCCGGAAGCCTGGGTGTTGACCCCCGAAAAATTCCTGCGCCCCGACCGGCCGCATGGTACCCTGTTGAGCGCTTTGCGGCTGTTCGTGAAGGAACAACACGCCCCCAACCTTCCGCCTGAAATTCCGGATAATGAATCCGACCGCGACCGCAAAAACCGGCTTTACGCCCACTTGCTCTCCCTTGGCGCCCACCGCATTCATCCGGGAACATTCTCCCGGTGGTACGCTCAATACGGCCCGCAAACGCTGGAAGCCTGCATGACCTACATGGCCCAACAGGCCGCCCGCCGGCGCCAGACCGGGAAATCGAAAGGCCGGGAGTTCGACAGCAACCAAGGCGGCGCGTCGGCTTATTTCGCCAGCCTGGTCACCCGCTACGACAGCAAGGCATTGCAACAGGAAATGGAATTGGCCGGGCGGTCAAAACTGAAACGAACAATTTGGGCGTATGCGGACGACATCAAATCGGGGAAAAATT